>CAOJDZ010000176.1 GCA_948433815.1 uncultured Clostridia bacterium | reverse complement strand
GAAACTTATAAAAAATTACAAAAGAATCTGATGATGTTTTCTACTGGGGTCACTCGATCTGCCAATCGTATTTTAAGTGAACAAAAAAAGAACATTACAGAAGATGCAAAAAATGAGAATATAAAAAAGATGTGTGCATTGACAGAAGAGATGAAAATGGCATTAGAGAGTAATGATTTATCCTGCTTTGGAAAGATATTAGACGAAAGCTGGAACTTAAAGCGTACTCTAGCATCGGGGATTTCCAGTGAGGAAATTGATAAAACATATGAAATAGCAATAGAAAGTGGAGCAGTAGGAGGAAAACTTTTGGGAGCAGGGGGAGGAGGATTCTTACTGTTTTATTGTGAGCCAGAAAATCAAGAAAAATTGAGAGAAAGAATTGGATTAAAAGAATTTGAATTTCAGCTTTGAGAAAAATGGTACTTCTGTCGTATATATCGGAGATAAATATTGGAGATAGAAAAAAATAGCAGGAGAAAGGGATAAAATGATGAAAGTATTATTAGCTGGTGGAGCAGGATTTATTGGAAGTCATTTAGCAGATGCCCTGTTAAAAGAAGGGCATCAAGTGGTATGTGTAGATAACTTCTTTATCGGAACGAAAAAAAATATAGAACATCTTTATGAAAATCCCAATTTTATTTTTTATGAGCAGGATTTATGTGATTTTGAGGGAGTAGAACGGATTTTTGAGAAAGAACAGGTTGAATATGTGTTTCATCTAGCCGCTAATTCGGATATTCAAGCGAGTGCTGAAAATCCGACCATTGAGTATAAAAATACGTATACAACAACATTTCATCTTTTAGAAAGTATGAGAAGACATGGAGTAAAGAAGTTTTTTTTCGCTTCTACTTCTGCGGTCTATGGAGAAAAGATGGGAGAGCAGGTAGCAGAAGATACAGCAGTGCTTTCTCCTATTTCTTATTATGGAGGCTGTAAATTAGGCTCAGAGGCTTTACTTTCTGCATATGCTTATATGAATAATATGAAAGTATTAGTTTTCCGCTTTCCAAATGTGATTGGACCGAGATTAACACATGGAGTCATTTTTGATTTTATTGCAAAAATGAAAAAAGATTCTACAAAATTAAAGATTTTAGGAGATGGTACACAGTCTAAGCCATATCTTTATGTAAAGGATTTAGTAGATGCGATTATGCAGTTTAAAGATGTAGAAAAAGAAGGAATCACTCTTTATAACGTAGGAGTAGAAACGCAAACTTCTGTGACAGAAATAGCAGATATCGTATGTGAGAAAATGGGATTAAAAGGGATTCTTTATGAGTATACAGGCGGCAGAGGTGGCTGGAAAGGAGATGTGCCAAAATTTCAATATCAGCTAGAAAAGATTCACAGAGCAGGATGGAAGGCACACTATACCTCAAGAGAAGCGGTGGAAAAAACAGTAGAAGAGGTAATAAAATGCAGGCAGTAATTATGGCAGGAGGAAAAGGGACAAGATTATCACAAATCACAAAAGATGAGATACCAAAACCGATGGTTTCGATATTGGGAAAACCTTTATTAGAATGGCAGATAGAGAAGTTAAAAGAGAATAAAATAACAGAAATTATTTTAATCGTGGGACACCGAAAAGAAAAAATTTTAGAGTACTTTGGAGATGGAAAAAAATTTGGAGTTTCTATTTCTTATATAGAAGAAAAAGAGCCACTTGGCACAGCAGGGGCTTTTTATTATTTAAAAGAAAAAATAAAAGAGGAATATTTTTTATTAGTATTTGGAGATGTATTTTTTGATATTGATATAAAAAGAATGGAAGAATTTCATAGAGAAAAAAAGGCAAAGGCGACCTTGTTTGTACATCCGAATACTCACCCATTCGATTCCGATTTAGTAGTGAAGGATAGAGAGCAGAGAGTTTTAAGCTTTTTTCTTAAAACACAGGTACGAAATGGCTGGTATGATAATTGTGTGAATGCAGGATTTTATATTTTATCAAAAGAAGTCTGCAAAAAAGTAAAACAACCACAAAAAACAGATTTAGAAAAAGAGATTTTAATGCAGATGGCAGAGAATCAAGAAGAAATCTATGCCTATTCGTCTACGGAATATATAAAAGATATAGGAACAGTAGAAAGAATAGAAAAAACAATAGAAGAGATTCAGAGTGGTTTAGTAAAGAAAAGGAATTTAAAATATGACCAGAAATGTATTTTTTTAGATCGAGATGGAACTGTGAATGTGAAGAAAGGGTTGGTATATAAAGAAGAAGAGCTTATATTAGAAGATTGTGCGATAGAGGCGATTCGGAAAATAAATGAGTCGGGAATGTTAGCGATTGTAGTTACCAATCAACCAGTTGTGGCGAGAGGGTTATGTGGGATAGAAGAGGTGGAGAAGATACATCAGAAAATGAAGACTTTGTTAGGAAAGGAAGGAGTGTATTTTGATGATGTGATGTTTTGTCCTCACCATCCAGATAAGGGATATCCAGAAGAAAATCCTATTTATAAAGTAAAATGCAACTGCAGAAAACCTGGAAC
>CAOJDZ010000175.1 GCA_948433815.1 uncultured Clostridia bacterium | reverse complement strand
AAAAATAATATCTAAATCATAAAATAAAAAAGAAATAAAAAATATTATTAAAAAATTAAATTATTAAAAGGAGTAAAAAATGGAAGTAATAGGTAATGATTGGGATAAATTATTAGATAATATCTGGAATAGTGAAGGATTTAAAAAATTTATGACTGTCATAAAATCAAAATACAAAGAGAATACATGTTTTCCTGAATATAACAATATATTTAATGCATTAAAACTTACACCATATAGTAAAGTAAAAATTGTTATTTTAGGACAAGATCCTTATCATGGAACTGGAGAAGCTCATGGACTGTCTTTTTCAGTACAAGAGGGAATAAGAAAACCTCCTTCACTAAAAAACATATTTAAAGAATTAAAAGATGATTTAAACATAGAAGAACCAGAAAGCGGAAACTTAACTGGATGGGCTAAAGAAGGAGTATTACTCTTAAACAGCGTTTTAACTGTACAAAAAGATAAACCCGCATCTCATAAAGATTTAGGATGGGATCTTTTTACAGATCATATAATAAAATTACTAAATGAAAAAGAAACTCCAATAGTGTTTATTTTATGGGGAAGTTTTGCAAGAAGTAAAAAAGTTTATATAAATACAGAAAAACACTATGTTATAGAAAGTACACACCCATCTCCATTTTCTGCGAATAACGGTTTCTTTGGAAGTAAACCATTTTCTAAAGCTAATAACTTTTTAATAAAAACAAATCAAACACCAGTTAATTTCAATTTAAAAAAGAATTAAACCAAAAAGTTTAATTCTTTTTCTATCTCACCCTTTAACTCTTTACCTTCATAAAGACTTTTAATCTTAAATTTTCTAAAGCTACATATAACCTTATAAGGAAACTTAACACACAAATTATTAAATTCACAAACCCACTTATTATATAAAGTCCTTAATGAAATAAGTTCTATTTCTAACTTTTCTATATCTTTAATAATACCATCAAAACTTTTAACTTTCTTTAATTCAGGATTATCTGAATAAATCTTTTCAATCTCTAAAAAAGCAGAACTTAATACTTTATCTTTTTCATAATTATTTAATTTATTTGCCTTTATATTTTTTACTTCATCAAATATTTTAATATCTAATTTAATCTGTCTATTAATTATATTAACACATCTCAAAATAAAATCTTCTTTATTCTTTAAACGCTCATCAATATCACTTTCACACATACCAGTTTTATATACTAACATAGTCACAACTTCATTTTTATTTATTATATATATGCCTAGTAAACATCCTACCAAAACTATAACACCCAAAACAAATAAGAAAGTTATCATTAGTATCACATCCTTATTATAATTGTAACATAAATAAAAAAAACAAACAATAATAATAAAAACTATACTTACACTTAATATTGTAGGTTTGTCAAACCTTTATTACAAACTTGACCCTACTTTACATATGAAAGAATTCTTTAACAATTCCTTCATATGCTCCTTGTGCTGTTTCTATTGGATTTAATTCGAGTTCTTCTACCATTGCTAATATGTAGTTTGTGTAACTAAACCTCTTGGGATTTTCTTCTATCCCTTTTTTTATTTCTTCTTTCATTAACTCGAATATATAATCCATTACTTCTTTGTTCATTCTTCTGCACCAGCTTTTTTCTTGTATTCGTTATAGAATTCGACTGGCGACTTCCATCCTAAAGGTTTCATTGGAAATCTATTATACTCCTTATTATAAACCTTTAGTTGCTTTCTCGCATCTGAGAGTGAGTAAAACCGATGGTTACTATAAAATCGTTCACTATCTTTTCTATGACTTCTCTCTACCTTGCCATTATGTTTTGGTGTGAACGGACGTATCAAGTCGTGTTTGATGTTCTTACTCTCTAAATATTCTTCAAACAACGTCTTCTTCTCGCTTGGTACTAATCGATTCGTAAATTGTAACCCATTATCTGTTCTTACTTCTTTGATCTTGAACTTAAAATTATTTATCACTTCTTCCATAAACATCTTAGATGTATACGTAGACGATTCTTCATATATTTGTAAGTATCTTAGTCTAGTATACTCATCTATTGCTGTGTATTGATATAATTTTAAGTTATCTTCACTTATACATTCTTGAGGTACATATTTTATATCGATTTGTATTCTTTCTCCTGGATACGTCGGTTGGATGTATTTCTGAACTTTCTTTTTCTTCTTTAGTTTTCTCTTCTTGTATATTCCTAACTTTCCCATTTCTCTATAAAGTGAAGGAATACTTCTAGTATATCCTCTTTGTTGTAACTTTACCCAAAACACAACTAAACCTGTTTCTTTGTTTTTCTTGTACATATCAGTTATCAACTTTATTTCTTCTTGTGTATGTTCATTTGGATGATGGTGTGGTTTAGTTGTTATATTGGCTAGTGAATGAACATCTCCATTGTATCTCTTTAACCATCGATATACATACTGTCGGTTGACTCTAAACTTTCTTGCTGTCTTTGTCACGCCTTCCTTCTTTGCCAGTTTTACCATTGATTGTCGCCATT
>CAOJDZ010000174.1 GCA_948433815.1 uncultured Clostridia bacterium | reverse complement strand
CCGGTGATCCGCTGCAGCTCATTGACAGCGGAGGTAAGCTGTGTCGTATATTCCATGCTCATCCTCCGTGATCTCGTCATAGGGCAGCTGTTCGGCGCGGGCAGACTTATGGCCTGCCTCCTGCCTGGAACAATTCGTAATATGAAAAAGATGGAAGAAAGGTTTGCTATATTGGATCTATACAAAGTAAGAGTCTATCTTTAGCAGACAAAGAATTATATGAAAAGCAGAATATAAATAAAAAAGTAAATAGAAAAAAATATAAAGTAAATTCTGGAGTGCCTGAAGAATATAAAGATAAGGTAGAACCTAAAAGTATACTAGCATTAAGTTTATTTATTAATATTTTAAACGAAGAAGGAATTACAGATTTTGAAATCCCATGTATGTATGTTTTAGATTATGAATATCATGAGAGAAGGAATAGGAAACTTTTGGAAGATTTTAATAAAGAATGGACAGAAGAAAGAAAAGATAGAGCACTATTACTTTATAAAGAAGAAGCTAATTATTTAGAACGCAATTATAACAAGCAAGACTTAATAAGCGAAATAAAAACAGAAGGAATAATAAGAAAATTTGAAAGAGTATTATACCATTATCCAAATGGAGTAATAAAAAGTTATCCTGGAGAAGTAGATAGTTTTTTTCACTTAAGTATCCCAGCATTAAAGTGTGAAAAAGATATAAAAGGAGATGTTTTAAGAGAATTATATAAATTAATTCAAGAAAAGTATCAAGAAAACGAAAGAGGCTAATAAAAGTTATCTAATATCAACCAAAAACTCGAAAGTATAAAACTTTCGAGTTTTGAAATTGTCTATCTTTTTGAGAATTGTGGGGCTTTTCTAGCCTTTTTAAGACCATATTTCTTTCTTTCTTTCATACGAGGATCTCTTGTTAAGAATCCATTTGTTTTTAAAGCAGGTCTAAATTCACTATTAGCTTCATTTAAAGCTCTAGCAATACCATGTCTAATTGCTCCAGCTTGACCTGTAAAACCTCCACCTTGTACAGAACAGATAACATCATATTTATCAGTTGTATTTGTAACTGTAAGTGGTTGTCTTACAATAACTTTTAAAGTTTCTAATCCGAAGAATTCATCAATATCTTTACCATTTATAGTAATTTTTCCAGAACCTTCAACTATTCTTACTCTAGCAATAGAAGATTTTCTTCTACCAGTACCAGTATAAACTTTCTTTTCTGCCATTTCGTAATCCTCCTATTAAAGCTCAATCACAGTAGGCTTTTGAGCCATATGTGGATGAGTTTCTCCTTCATATACAAATAATTTCTTATACATTTGACGTCCTAATCTGTTATGTGGAAGCATTCCTTTTACGGCTCTTTCCATCATTTCAATTGGATATTTTTCTTTCATTTCACGAGCAGTTCTTTCTCTAAGCCCACCTGGATACATAGAGTGATTGTAATACATCTTCTTATCTAATTTGTTTCCTGTTAATTTGGTTTCTTTTGCATTTACAATAATGATGTAATCCCCACAATCAATATGTGGTGTATAAGTAGGTTTATGTTTTCCTCTTAACATGTGAGCAGCTTTTGCAGCAACTCTACCTAGTGGTTGATCTTTGGCATCGATTACATACCATTTACGATCAACAGTTTCTTTTTTTTGCATAAAACTTGTCATATATATTCTCCTTTTATTTGTTTCCCTTCTAATTCTATGTTTTCCCAGGACATAAAATCAGAATTTGGAATATATAAAATGTACCGATTAAAATTATATTATAGAATTGTGTCAAAGTCAATTAAAATATCGTTTTTTAATCATTTTTTACTAACAATTTTAAGTGGCTGTGATAAAATCCTTTATGAATTCGTTCATCTACAATTGCTTTTTTGACCGTCCAGTCATTTTTTCTTTTACAATAAAAGTCTGGTGTACTATCAATAAAGTTTACTAACTTTTCTAATTCATAATCTTCCGCTAGTAGATTGTCAGTTTCTTTATTCCCTTCTTTTAACATGCTTACTACTTACCAGCATAGAATTGTTGATATAGCGGTGAATCCTTTTTTAATACGATTTTTCTAATATCCCCATATAAAATATCTCCTGTTTCATAAAAATCTGTGGTAATTTTACGGGACTTCAATTTAAAAATCTGTAGGGACTTCACAAGTCCATTTAAAGAGGTTGGTTGTTCTTTTTCTTCCATCATTCTTGGAAATTTTTCTTGTTTTTCTCTTATACTCATTAGTATTCACCTCTTAAAAAATTTTTAGTAAAATAGCTTTATTGATAATTTTCCTTCATATATATTGGTCATTCATACCACACTTTTCTTAAATAAAGACCTTCTGCTGGTGCAATTTTTATAGACGTTTTTCGATTTCTTAGATTTAGGATTTTTTCTACATCATTTACTTCTTTTTTTTCACTACCGATTTCGATTAAAAGCCCAACCATATTTCTTACTTGATATTTCATAAATCCATCTGCTTGAAATGAAATTATTAAAGTATCTTTCTTTCTTGTAATTGCTGTTTTATAAATA
>CAOJDZ010000173.1 GCA_948433815.1 uncultured Clostridia bacterium | reverse complement strand
ATTGTCTATTAATATGTTTTCATTTTTTTCATCCCATGAAAGAGCACCAGTGGGACAAACAGCAAGTCCACCACATTCTTTTGAATTATCGCATATTTTAAAGTTTATTAGTACAGCCATAATTATTTCTCCTTTTTATAAACAGTATTTTTAAGTTATTTTATATTGAATTTTTTTTGTTTACTTAATTAAATTATATCATAAATAAAAGTAATTGAAAAAATATTTATAAGTGAGATAATTAGTATGATGAGGTGTAATTATGAAAGTGTTATTGTTTACTCATAAGAGTGATATTGATGGAATGGGAAATGTTGTTTTAGCGCGTCTTGCTTTTGATGAAGTTAAATATGTTTTATGTGAGACTTTTAATTTGCAAAATGAAATTAATAAATATATAGAAGATAAAAGTATTTATGATTATGATATGGTTTTTGTGACTGATTTATGGTTAATGGAACCAATGGCTTCTACTATAAATAATGATGAATTATTGAAGGGTAAATTTTTTGTTTTTGATCATCATGAGTCTGTTTTAGAGGAAGATTATAGGTAAATATAGTTTTGTTACAATTAGAATAGAAGATGAGCATGGTTTGTGTAGTGGTACAAGTTTGTTTTATGAATATTTAATTAATTCTGGATATTTAGATAAAAATAATAATTTAATTTATGAATTTTCAGAACTTACAAGAAAGTATGATACTTGGGAATGGAAAACTAAGTATAATGATGAAGTACCTCATAAATTAACTTTACTTTTTGATTCAGTTGGCTGTGAAGGATATATTAAATTAATGTATGAAAAATTATGTAGAAATGATGATAAGTTTCAGTTTAATGAACTTGAAGAGATGTTAATAGATAATAAAATTAGTCAAGTTCAAGAAAAATTAAAAAATTATTCTAATAAAATACATTATAAAGAAATTTTGGGATTAACCGCAGGTATAGTTTTTATTGATTATGAGTATAGAAATGATTTAGCAGAATATTTTAGACAGGGAAACTATGACATGGATTTTGGAATGTTTATAGCTATGGATTATGGCACTGTTTCATATAGAAATATTAAGGAAGATGTTAACGTAAGATTAATTGCTGAAGCCATGGGTGGAAAAGGACATGATAAAGCAGCAGCTAGTCCAATATCAAATTTACAATTAGAAAAAATAATAGAAATTTTAAGTGAAAATAAGAATTAATACTTTTGTGCTGAAAGTATTTTTTTCTTTTATTTGTTAATACTAAATATAGGTGAAAATGTATGCCAAATATTCATAGTAGTATTAATTTTGCTCTTGTAAATATTCCAGTAATTATTAATCCAATTATTAGAAATAACGATACTTCTTTTAATCAATTACATGAAAAATGTGGTAGTAGAGTTAATTATATTAAATTCTGTCCAAAGTGTAATATAAAAGTTAAAGAACAAGATATTATAAAGGGTTATCAATATGAAAGTGAAAAGTATATAACTTTTGATAAAGAAGAATTAAATAAGTTAAAACCTGAGAATGAGAAAGAGATAGAAATTATATCATTTATACCTATAAATGAAGTAGATCCAATATATTTTGAGAAGAGTTATGATATAGATGCTGAAGGTAAAGGTAAAGCATATTATTTATTTTGTGAGGCTTTAAAAAGAAGTAAATTAGTCGCACTTGCGAAAACTGTTATTGGGAGTAAGTTTTATTATTGTATACTTAGATTTAATAATCAAAATATTATTATGACTACTTTGTATTTTGAAGAAGAAGTTAATGTTAGAAAAGATCAGGGAGATTATAAGATTAAACCAGAAGAATTAGATTTGGCGATGAAGTTAATAAATTCACTTAAAGGTAAATTTGAGCCATCAAAATATAAAGATGAATATCAAGATAATATAAGAAATGCTATTATGGATAAGATAGATGGTAAGAAAATAAAAGGAAATAAAAAGAAGAATAAAAAACAAATTAGTGATCTTATGGAAGCATTAGAAAAGAGTTTAAAAAAGAAATGAATATATGGAAAGATAGAAAGTTTACGCCTATGCTTTTAAAAGAAATACCAAAACCATTTAATTCTAAGGATTATATTTTTGAGTTGAAGTTTGATGGAATAAGAGCACTTATTTTTGTTAATAAGAGTAGTATTTATATTCAAAGTAGAAATGGTGTAGATATGACTAATTTGTTTCCTGAACTTCATTCTATTAAAAAGTTAGTTAAAAATGATGTTATATTTGATGGTGAAATAGTAAGTTTTAGAGATGGATTACCTTCTTTTAGTGATGTCCAGAAGAGAATTAGATTAAAAAGTGAAGTTAAAATAAAAAGTTTTAGTAATAATGAGCCAGTTAATTTTGTCGTTTTTGATATTCTTTATAAAGATAAAGATTTAACTAAATTAAGTCTTTCTAAAATAAAAAAATTTTAATTAAATAAAAATAATACGGTTTTTTTATTAAAAGAAAAATAATAGTATGGTATTGTGGTAAATTTTTTTGTTGGTTTTAAAAAGGTACGTGTATGGACTTTTAAAAAAAACGACTG
>CAOJDZ010000172.1 GCA_948433815.1 uncultured Clostridia bacterium | reverse complement strand
AGCTTGTGCTGCAAGTTCAGCATCATTTAAACCTTTAACAGCGATACCCATATTTCTAGCAGTACCTGCTACTATTTTCATAGCCTGTTCAATATCATTAGTATTTAAATCAGGTAGTTTAATTTCAGCCACTTGTTTTAATTGGTCTTTAGTTATAGTTGCTACTGTATCGTTAGCACCTTTAACACCACCCTTATTAATTCCAGCCACTTTAAGTAAAAGTGAAGCTGCTGGTGGAGTCTTTAATACAAAATCAAAAGTTCTATCTTCGTAAACGCTTACTTCACATGGAATAATATCTCCCATTTTATCTCTAGTAGCGTCGTTATATCTAGTACAAAATTCTTGCAAATTTATTCCTAGTGGTCCGAAAATAGTACCTACTGGTGGAGCTGGTGTTGCTTTACCTGCAGGGATTTGTATCTTAACTATTTTAGTAACTTTCTTTGCCACAAAAAACACCTCCTATAAATTTTTTAGTATTTTTTTAGTTGAGTGTTAATGTAATCCAATGTCTCCCACTTATTTGTTATATATTAAAATATATAACTACGGGACTAATAATATCACAAAAACATACAGTTTACAAGCATTTTAATAAAGTTTAACACCATTCCTAAGCATCTTAGAAAGAACTGCTGCATCATTAACATCTATTACTTGATGTAAATATGGAACATCAGGAATTCTACAACATTGTCTAAGATAATAAAATGTTGGTCTTAATCTATATAGAGTATTAAGTTGTTCAGATAACTGATCAAATTCACGAGGTTTAATACTAAAAATATCATCTCCAAATATCAAATAAAAGAAAGATAATAAATGCGAAATTTTATCCATATCTGGAGTTAAATAACTAAAATTCAAACTAAATCTTTTAACAAAAAAGTAATAATATAATAAAGCAGAAACTGCATCACATTTTAACTCACCTATTTGTATACTATCAAAATCAATAAATTTAGTTTCAGTATATTTCCCTTCTTCATCAGGATATACCATAATATTTTCAAAAGTAGCATCCCCTAAAACTATTTCTTCACTTCTCTCATGAATTTCTTTTAAATGCTTTGATGCATTTATTAAAGCCCTTAAATAGTCTTCTGAACGAAGAGGATCAAGACCTAATGAATCCATTCTTATCCCTAAACTACGATAATCTGTTGTATACCCTTTTAAAGTCCTATTCCAAAATGGACCATCCTCTATTTTTTCTATAGGTAAAAAAGCATGAGCATAATCTCTCATAACAGACAATATTTCTATTTTACGTTTTTTATTTAAAATAATATCTTTATCATTTGTTCGAAATAGTTTATAAACTTTATCACTAGAATGAAAAATATATCCACCTAAACTACGAACCTTTAAAGGCTCCAAATTCATAGATCTTACTTCTTTTAAACTAATACTTTTCATATATTCTTTTTTATTTAACCCACTTTCTTCAAAGTTTTATTTAAACTACCAATAACTTCATGCAAATATGGAACAGAAGGAACAGTACCTTCATTCTTCTTTAATTCGATAATTAAATTTCTTAAATCTCTTAATATATTAACGCGCTCACTCATTTCATCATATTCATACATAGATACTTCTATTATAGATTTCTCAAAAACAGATTCTAAAAAATAAAGCAAAAAAGTTAATCTATCAAAATTTCTATTAATTTTTAAACGCACATTTCTATAAGATGAATATTCCTTTGTTAAAAGTGCTATTCTATCTTCTTTTAAATCCTTACCTATTAAAGCACCATCTAAATCTATGAAGAAATAATCAAGAGTTGATTCTATCTCACTTACTAAAATATTAAAAAAACTTAAATTCGCTATTACTATACCTTCACCTCTTCTATGAATTTTCTTAAGAGTTATAGAAATTCTACTCAAAAGTTGAATAAATACTTTAATATCTAAATAATGACTAGCTTCTTTTAAAGTAATACTTGAATCTAAATAATCCATAGAATATCCGCAAAATAACTTTATTTTACCGTTTATCTTAAACAATTTATCTTGAGGAAAAATAACATGAGGAAAATTCTTAAGTTCTGATATTATTTCTATCTTCTTCTCCTTTTTTCTTAAATAAGAAGATAATTCTCTAGGTTTATATCCTTCTCCATTAAAGATTTTATATAGAGTCTTATCCTTAACATAAATATCACTCTCGCTATGTAATTCTGGATTCAACGGTTTTAATCCATTCATAAAATCATCAGTAAGAATAATCCTCTTTATAACATACCCCCTTGTTCCCTAAGTAATTATAAACTAATTGTACAAAAAATGCAACAAAAATAAAAAAGGTAACTTATTCACTACCTTTTAACTTTTTTAATTTATATTCATTCATTAAGGTTTCTACATAATCGTTATATTCTCTACTATAAGCAATAGTGTCATATCTTGAATCATATGGAATACAAATTTCTTCATCAGTAGCACTAAGTCCAGTTGATGAATCATAATGTAAAACTACACCTACAAACTTGCTAATATAAATCAAGTACTTTTTACAAATTTTTATAATTTTTTCAA
>CAOJDZ010000171.1 GCA_948433815.1 uncultured Clostridia bacterium | reverse complement strand
AAATCCATAAATAGGACATAGGGGACCTAGTAAAAAACCTCTATTGACAAATCTTTGTAATTCGAATAATTTACAAACAACTTCTAGTAGCCATCCAATAAAAGAATAAATTATGAAATAAAAAAAATATTCTATTATTAACTCCATATTTCACTTCCTAAAACTTAATTTTAAGTTTCCTTTATTTTAAAACTATAATCCATTAAAGTCAATAAACAAATATTTAAGTTTTATTTGTTTTCTTTTTTGATTATGCAAGAGCCTATAGTAAGTCCTATAAACATTCCTACACTTATTCCAAAAACCATTCCAAATATATTATCTGGTCCAAACATCATTCCTATAGCACATCCTAAGATTGTTCCTGTAATAGCGCCTTCGTTTGAACGTGTTTCTATTTTAGTTTTTTCTATTTCTTCTTTTAAGTTCATTATCAATACCTCTTCTATTTTTTAGCATTAATATTATTATAACTTAAAAAAAAGAAAATTCATAGTCTGAATTTATCTTTTTGTGTTAATCTATGTTAATTAGTTCATATTCTCTTGAACCAATGCCTTGTTTTTCAGCACTTTCAAGAATTAATAAACCGTTTCTTGATTCTATTCTTTCAATTAAATGATCTTTTCCTGGATCAGTGCTGTTATAAACCAAATCAATACACGCTTGGTCTAGGGCCACTGGATCAGCAGAGGCTAAAATACCTATATCTTTCATGCAAGGATCTTCTGCGACATTACAACAATCACAATCTACAGACATATTTACCATAGCATTTATATAAACTATTTTATCTTTATAGTAATCAGTTATTGTTTGTGCTGAGTCTGCCATTGAAATTATAAAACTGTTTTGGTCGGAGTTCATTAACTCTTCAAATGTAGCATTTTCTGTTCCATTGGTATGAATGTAACCTTTTCCATTTGAAGAAGCAAGTCCTATTGAAATATTTTTTAAAGCACCTCCAAATCCTCCCATAGGGTGGCCTTTAAAATGAGATAAAACTAACATGCTATCATAGTTTTTCATTTTTGAACCCACGAAGTTTTTCTTTATTATTTCTCCATTTGGATTTTCTAATATTTCTTCTCCATCACTATCTAAAATATCTACATTAAAATATTTACTCCATCCATGATTTTCCATAAGTGCTATGTGTTTTTCTGTTGTATTTCTTGATCCTTCATATGCAGTATTACATTCTACAACAGTACCACCTACTTTTTCTATTATGTCTTTTACAAAATCAGGCTTCATATAATTTTGATTTCCTTCTTCTCCTGAATGTAATTTGACTGCGATGTTTCCCATAAGATTTATCCCTAGTTTATCATATAATCTTACAAGACTTTCTCCACTTATTTCTTTAGTAAAATATACTTTTGATTTATTCATTTTATTATCCTTTCTTTATTTATTATATCAAATATTATTTTTCTATTCATTCATATTTAATAATAATGTTGTTTTTATTTCATTTGTGAACCCATGTTTTTTATATAGATTTCTTGCGACTATGTTTCCATTACATACACTTACTTCAATTAATTGTATGTCTTTTTCTTTTACCCAACTTTTAAAATTTTCTATAAGCATGTCACCAATTCCAAAGTGTCTATATTCTGGTTCTATATATATTGCATCTAATTTTACAGTTTTTTCTTTTACTGTAGCACCTTCTTCTAATATGTAACCATAAATATAACCTATTATTTTGTTTTCATCTAATGCGACTAATAAACATATTTTTTCATTATTTATATAGTTTTCGTAGAATGATTCTACTTTAAAGTTTTCATTTATGTTTGGGTTATATTTTCTTTCGTCTTGGATTAATTTTGTTAGCATATCATCTGCGATATGTGTTTCTTCTCTTTTTATTCTTCTAATACTTATATTCATTAACTTCTCCTTATTATTTACTTTTTTATTTTAGCACAGTTTAGCGTAAGTTAAAAAGAGTATTGTGAATATTTTTTAGTTTATATAAAAACCTCACTTTTAATAAATGAGGTCATTATGTTAAATGTTAATAAATTATTATAAAGTTTATCTTTCTTGTTTATCTATAAAAATAGGTTTAGTTCTATTATCGACTTCAAATTCAGTATTGCTTATTCTTATATATGCGCTTCCAACTTTAGATGTTACATATGGAATAATATCCTTATCATAATTACAAATGGTGTTAATAGCAAAGACATGATGATTATCTGGATTATTCATATATTCGTCATCTTCATTACCCGCCATGAATCTCCATCCACTATCTGGGTTATCAGTAGTTGGTTCTTCTCTATACATGTAACCTACTTTAAATCCTTCTTTAGTTATCTTATCAGATGCTATACATCCTTCTCCATTAGGTTCATTAAAGTCAATTAATTTTTCAATATTTATTTTTATAAATTCATCTTTTTTCTCATTATCCATTATTCATATCTCCATTCTTTTTACAATGTGATTCTATTATATCATTTTAAATGAATATATTCATTATTTATAATGTTAATTTTTATTTTCTCTTTATTATAAATTTATCTAAAGCAGCGATTAC
>CAOJDZ010000170.1 GCA_948433815.1 uncultured Clostridia bacterium | reverse complement strand
GCTGGAAATTAGATAGTTTTACGTAAAAAAAGAGCATTATCTTGCTCACAATTATTTATATAACTTTTTAGTATAGGTATCTATTTCTTCTATTGGTATTGAATCTAGTATGCTTGATATTTCATCTCCCAATCTTTTTTCTTTATCACTTTGATAATATAAGTAGAAGTCGCATTTTTCATATAATCCTGTTCTTTCATTATAGTAATATCTTGGTAATTGATGTACTTTCCATCCTCTTATTAAATATTCAAAATATCTTTCATTAACATTAGGATATGAACTTGTTATTACTCTAGGGTTAGCAAAAAAATCAAACTTTTTATATTCTTCCCATTTATAAGGTATGTCTATGTAAGTTCCATCTGGTCTAAATCTTTCAAGAGAGTCGTATCCTAAATATTGAACACATATGTCTTTTAGGTGTGAGAGAAGTTCTGTTTTTAAATGGTATCGATAATTTTCTTCTAGTATATGATCTAAAATTTTACCCCCTTCATAACTTGCTTTTATTTTTGCTTTTTCTTCTTCTGGATTTTTTATAGTTATTTTTCTATTAATGGAATCAAAAAATCTTTTATTTTTATAAGCATTTCTAAAAAATAATAGCATTCTATATTCAAATAGTGTATAACTTTCGATTTTTCCATATTTTTGCCAAGAAGTTTCTATGCTTTTAATTCTGTTATTGAGTGATTTTATAAACTCTTCAAAACTTCTATAATTGATGTTATAATTTATTCCATATCCTCTTACTACATATTCTTCAATTCCTGGGTATTCATTGTTAGTTATCATACTTGGAAATAAAGCTTCTTCTTTTAGTTCTTGAATGGATGTTCCATTTACAACGAAACTTACAAATGACAAAAATGCCATAGATACTGGATTTTTCCAAGAATCATGATTTTCTCCGCCTAGTAATGTGTTATAACCGATAAGTTCTCCGTTTGGAGCAAAATAGCCAACAAACGGTCTTTTATTGTTAAGTTCAACTTTAGTAATTTGTTCTTTTTTGAAGTCTATTGTCATATATATCTCCTAATAATTATAGATACTATTATAAATCTATAAGTTTTATTAATCAATTAAAATTTTTTGCTCTTTTAGTTTTTCTTAAAGTATGAATAGTTCCTAATACAATTAATATAAGTAAAACATAATAGATTATATTTTCTTTAAGATAGTTAAATACACTGAAATGTAGTGTGTCACTTATGACTGCTGGAATTTCTTCTAATAGTTCTTCATCATAATAAACTTTTATTGTTCCTACTTCAGTTCCTTTTTTAGTAGTACTAGATATTACTTGTTCTCCTGCATATTCTATTTTTACTTTATCTTCATTATATGGTTTTTCTATGTATCTAGTTATATTAACATCTGACCTTATTAGGGTGTTTAATTCTTTTGCAAACTTAGTTTCTAATGTAGTTAGTATATCTCCTTCTTCTATTATATTAACTTTTATATAATTTGATTTTAAAGACTTATATATTCTATTTAAGTCTTTTACATTTTTATTTCTATCTTCATAAGATGCATTTATTGTTATTGTGATTATGTTAGTATTATCTATATTTGATAATGTGGCTAGGCATAAACCTGCTTTTCCTGTATATCCTGTTTTACTTCCTTTTACAAATGATAAATCATAGTTTAGGGTTTTGTTATAGTAATCAAGTGTTGATTTAAGTATTATACCATTTGTAGTAGTGTAAGATTTTGTTTCAAATATTTCTTTAAAAGTTTTGTTTTCTAGTGCATGATTCAAAAGAGATAATATATCTTTAGCAGTACTGTAGTGACCACTTGTATCTAGACCTGTAGTATTAGCAAAACTAGTATTTTCAAGTTTTAATTCTCTAGCTTTGGCATTCATTTTTTCTACAAAGTTACTTATAGAACCTGTTAAACTGATTGCTAAGGCTTGAGTTGCGTCTGCGCCTGAAGGGATCATACTACTATAAAGTAAATCTTTATATGTTAATACATCTCCAACTTGTAATCCTGCGACTGATGCATCATATGGAATGCCATTTAGCATGCTTTCTGTTATTGTTACTTTTTCATCTAAATCATCTATACTTTCTATAGCGACTAAGGTAGTCATTATTTTTGTAAGACTTGCGATACTTGTTATTTCTTCAGATTTTTCTTCATAAATAATTTTACTTTCATCTAAATTATAAACTATTACATGTTTAGATTCTAAGCCTTCTATTTCTAAAGCATTAATACCAAAAGGTATCATTAAAATTGTTGATAATATTATATATACTATTTTTTTCATAAGAACATTGTAGCATAATAAAAGCAAAAATTAATATTAAATTTCTGCTTTTGACATTTTATTTATAGTTTATTCTTTCATCAAATTCAACATAGTCTAGATATATCATAAGTAACATGTACCATTTGCCAGTATTTGGATCACTTAGTATTAAATGATCTCTTCCTGCTTGTTCTATTATACCTGTAAATATTTTATCTCTCCAATTTATTGAATCAGAGAAACTTAAGTATACAGTTGCTTTTTTTCCTTTGTTAAGTCTTAATAT
>CAOJDZ010000169.1 GCA_948433815.1 uncultured Clostridia bacterium | reverse complement strand
ATAAATTCACAAAATCAACAAGCACAGGAAATGGAAAACTAACATATCCAATAGCTCAAATAACAGCAGATGAGATAGCATTTGCAGGTGGTAAATATGATACAAATGCACCGACATGGTATTACTACAATTCCATAGGAGGAAGCGCAGTAGGCGAGGATTACTGGTGGACAATGAGCCCAGCTTACATTGTTAGTTTTATCAATAGCGCAGGAGCGTTCGCTGTACACGGGTCTAGTAATTCTGGAAATTTAAATTGGAGCAACGTATACTACACGTATCCCGGCGTTCGTCCAGTCCTATCTCTAAAATCATGTGTAACATATGTAAGTGGAAATGGTTCATCAGATAATCCATATACAGTAAGTCTAAATAGTACATGCGCAACTGCAATTAATTAAATTTAGTTATGTGTAAAATTTGTTTACATTTGTCAATTTATTCCAATTGAAGTATTAGACTTTTTATGGTACCATTATAATAGGATGGGATATTATGAAAAAAGTAACTAAAAAGGATAAGAGAAGATTAACTGTATTAATTTGTATTTTTGTGCCTCTTTTAACTTTGTTTATAAGTAATATGTTTAGTTACTGGTCTTCTATATTTACTAATATGAAAGAAAAGAAAGATTTAGAAAGTTCGTATATGTCCATTTTAGAGGAAGAGGAACTTTTAAAAAGTGAAATTCAAAAATTACAAGATCAAGAATATATTGCTAGATATGCTAGAGAAAAGTATTTATATAGTAAAGATGGAGAACTTATAATAAAAATAGATTAAAATTAATGATACATAGTTTTAATTTATTTTTTTTAATGTATAATTAAATTTAGAAGTAGGTGACTAAAATGTTTGATAGATTAAATGATAGACAAAAAGAGGCGGTTTTACATAAGGAAGGTACATGTTTTGTTTTAGCTGGTGATTGTAGTGTAAAGACTAGGGTTTTAACTGAAAGAATAGTTCATTTAATAAATGAAGGAGTTCGTCCTCAAAATATTTTGGCGATTACATTTACAAATAAAGCGGCTAGAGAGATGAGAGAAAGAGTTTATAATTCTATAGGTGACGAAGCTGATAAAATATTTATAGGTACTTTTCACTCTTTAGGTTTAAAGATTTTAAGAGAAAATGCAGATGTTATTGGATATTCTAGAAATATTACTATACTTGATAGAGATGATGTAAATTCATTAATTAAGAAATTTTTAAAGGATTTAAATTTAAGTAGTGAACAATATCCTGTTAAATATATTTTAAATAAAATTAGTTTTGCTAAAAATGAAGGTCTTACACCCGAACAATATGAAAAATTTATGAAAGGTCCTTTAGATGAAGCGGTTATAAAAGTATATAAAAAATATGTTTCTACTTTAAAGAGAAATAATAGTGTTGACTTTGATGATTTATTAATTTTGCCTTTGGAAATATTTAGACAAAGTGATGAAGTGTTAGAAAAATATATGGAGCATTATCAATATATATTAGTAGATGAGTATCAGGATACTAATATGGTTCAATATGAATTTTGTAAAATGCTTGCGAGTAAATATTTAAATTTATTTGTAGTTGGAGATATGGATCAGTCTATATATGCTTTTAGGTTTGCTAATTATATGAATGTTATGAATTTTGAAAAAGATTATCCTATGAGTAAAACTATTATATTAGATGAGAATTATAGAAGTACAACTAATATTTTAGATGCTGCTAACTCTGTTATTAAACATAATACTGAAAGAAAAGAGAAGAATTTATGGAGTAGTAATGGTGAAGGAGAAAAGATAAAATATATTAGATGTGATGGTGAACTTGAAGAAGCTAAAACTGTAGTAAGTGAAACTAAAAAATTAATTTCTAATGGTGAAAGTCCTAAAGAAATCGCAGTTTTATATAGAACTAACGGACAGAGCCGTGTTATAGAAGAAGCATTTTTAAAAGAAGGAATTCCATTTAAAATAGTTGGTAGTTATTTTTTCTATAATCGTAAAGAGATTAAAGATTTAATCGCATATCTTCATTTAATTTATAATAAAAATGATGATGTTAGTTTAGAGAGAGTTATAAATGTTCCTAAAAGGGGAATAGGCGCTAAAACTATTGATAAATTAAGAACAGAAGCTAGTATTAGTGATGTTAGTATGTTTGATGTTATTAGTTCTGGAAAAGAACTAGAATTTAAAAATCTTATTATTACTTTAACAGAAGAAAGTAAGGATACTAATTTGAGTGGACTCGTAGATTTAATTTTAGATAAATCTGGTATTAGAAAAGAATTGGAAGAATCTAATACTTTAGAAAGCGAAATTAGATTAGAAAACTTAGAAGAATTTAAGAGTATTACTTTAGCTTTTGAAGAAAGAGGAATTTATAACTTAGATGAATTTTTAGAGAATATAAGTTTAGTAAGTGATATGAAGGAATATGAAAATCAAGATAATGGAGTAACTTTAATGACTCTTCATTCCGCTAAAGGGTTAGAGTTTAATAATGTATTTTTAGTAGGACTTGAAGAAGGAATTTTTCCACATAGTAGAAGTTATGAAAGCCCAAGTGAACTT
>CAOJDZ010000168.1 GCA_948433815.1 uncultured Clostridia bacterium | reverse complement strand
AAAGACTAAAAGACAATATCCTGCTGCAGTACCATTTTGATAAATATCTTTCACATCCGCAGGTCTCACTCCATAATAAACAACGTGATTAAGCGTAACTAACATTTTACCCGCTTCAAGAGAAAGTAAAGTAGTAGGAATTATTCCATTATTAGGAATATCAAATGTTTCGGCAATTTTATTTCTATTTTTTTCTCCTAAATACGCATTAATATAATCAGAAAATACAGTTGAATGATCTTCTCCATCCTTTACAGAAATAAATTCTCCTTCTAAATTAATCGCATATCCAACTTCTAAAACACTAACCTCACTAGAGTCTGCTACTCTGAACTTGATTAATTCTCCATCATAATTTTTTATTAACTTTTCCATAAATCTCCCTCACAAATTATTTTTTTCATTACTTTTAGGACATGGTTTCATCTCATCAGTTAGTCCAATTATGTAGTCAGCACTTATATTTAAAAATTCACATATTTTATATAAATGTGTAATAGGCATGATATTTACACCCTTTTCATACCTTGCATATTGTTGTTGCTTAATGTTTAGTGCTTCAGCCATCTCCTTTTGGGTGATATTTCTAGCATCTCTAACAAATTGTAATCTTTCGTTATAGTACATATTTTCACCTACTATCTTTATAACGTGTTTTACAACAGAAATGTTGAATTATGAACACATGTGTTGTAGCCTTATATAATATTTTTACATAACAAATTAAATTTAATATTTCAAAACAATCTTCTCATGATAAAATATAATAAGAGGTAAATATGAAAAAGAAGATAGTATTATTAGTATTGTTAATTTGTTTAGTAAATATTATTAAACTTGATGCAAGCACAGGTCTTTTAAAAAGTGCATCAATAATAGAATGTGATGGAAAGCTTTATGGATTTCATAGTAGCGATAACCATTACCATCTTGCTGAAAAAACAGAGGATGGAAAATATAAAGCAGTTGGAGATTCTCTAGGTACCACTTGGACTTGTCCAGGAACTATAAAAAACCCCAATAGAGATAAAGAATTAGAAAAAGTAAGTGCTACTTTTGTAAAATGTGTAGACGGAGACACCGCAATATTTAATGTTGAAGGAGTTGAAACTAAATTTAGATTTTTAGCCGTAGACACTCCAGAAACAGTCCATCCTACCAAAGGAGAAGAAGCATATGGAAAAAATGCAAGCGATTACACATGTAACAAAATAAAAAATGCAAGTACTATAGAAATAGAATATGAAGACAGTAAAACAGATAAATATGGAAGAAGTTTGGGATGGATTTGGACTGACGGAAGTCTACTTCAAAAAGAATTAATTGAAATTGGTTATGCAGAAGTCGCTTACATATATGGAAACTATAAATATACTCAAGAATTATGTGAAACACAATCAATTAGTATAGAAAATAAAAAAGGAATATGGAAAGATGAAAAAAGAAAAGAAGGATACTGTAGTACACTTAAAAATGATAATAAAGTTGCTTTAAAAAAAGAAACTAAAAACGAAGAAAAGAAAGACTTTACACTTGAAACAATAGGTACCATCTCTCTAGCCCTATTAATATTATTTTTAAAAGTACTAAAAAAGTGAGGAATAAATGAAAGTAAATGGAAAAAATATAAACATAGACGATATAGTAGAAGAAGTAAATATAGATAAAAATATCTTAAAAAAAAGAAAAAATGGATTAGTATTAAGAGATAGTCACATAGAAACACTAAAAAGAAATGGAATAAATTATGAACTTCACGCTAACCTAAAAAGTTTAATTTACGAAATAGAAGAAGAAATATTAAATGGAAATGATGATGAAGAACTAGATTTACTATGTGAAGAACTATCTGAAATAGATTATTATAACTATACTAACAAATAGATAATTGATATAATTATTACTACAAAATAAGGAGGATATAAGTGAAAGAAGATTGGTATAAAATAAGTCCCCACGAAATATTTAAAAAACTAGAAACTAGTAATAAGGGACTAAAAGATAAAGATGCGGAATATAGATTAAATAAATTTGGAAAAAACATTCTACCAAAAGGAAAGAAAAAAACTTTTATAAGTGTTTTCTTTAGTGAACTTAATAGTCCAATTATTTATATACTTATAATTGCTATGATATTATCCTTTATAGTAGGAGAAATAATAGATGGTGCTTTTATATTCATAGTTATAATGTTAGACGCTATATTAGGTTCTGTTCAAGAATGGAGAAGTAATAAAAATGCGGAATCTTTAGAAAAATTAATAAAAATAGAAGCAAAAGTTATTAGAAATAATGAACATAAAATAATTAATTCAGAAGATTTAGTAGTAGGTGATATCGTAATATTAGAATCAGGTTCCAAAGTACCTGCTGATTTAAGACTTATTGAAACACAAAACTTAACAATTGATGAATCGCTCTTAACTGGAGAAAGCCTAGCAAGAGAAAAAAATAGTAATTTAATAAAGAATGAAACTATTTTAAATGATAGAGACAACATGGCATACATTGGAACTTCTGTATTAAGAGGAAGAGGTATAGGCGTTGTAGTAGAAACAGGAGTT
>CAOJDZ010000167.1 GCA_948433815.1 uncultured Clostridia bacterium | reverse complement strand
AATTCTTTATAGTAAAGATAAAATCACAAAATGTCGAAAATTTCATTAATTTTATCTTGTCATGAATGGAAATTTCTGTTATAATGTTCAAAAGAGGTATCCTTTATTTCTTTTTATCTTGTAAAAAAGGAGGTATTCCTATTTCTAAAAAAATCTTATGTCAATCATATTATCTTAAAAAAATCATCGGAAGTGGTGGAAATGGTACAGTATATTTAGCAAAACATATGACATTACATTACAAATGTATAATCAAATGTATACGAAAATTTCAGAAGTTTCAAGTCAATTCTCTATTAGAAGCAAATATTTTAAAAAGGTTAAAGCATCCTTTCATTCCTAGCTTATATGATACCCAAGAAGATGAAAAATATTATTATTTAATCGAAGAATTTCTAGAAGGACGATCTTTAGATTCTTATAGCAGTAGAAAGAAGCTATCTCATTCTCAAATAATTTCTATTTTATATCAATTATGTGAAATATTACAATATCTACATGAACAGAATCCAGAACCTATTTTATATTTAGATTTACAGCCAAAAAATATTTTAATTCAAAGGGGAAAAGTTAAGTTAGTGGATTTTGGAAATTCTAGGAGTTATTCTGATTTAAAAAAACAAAAATTTTTTTACGGCACACTGGGGTTTGCCGCTCCAGAACAGTATGAAGGGGGAGAGATAGAAGAGAGTACCGATATTTATTCATTAGGGGCAGTATTTTATTTTTTATTTACGAAAGAGATTCCGTCCAATAAGACTTCATGGAAGGAGATACCAGAAAATTATCAAAATATCATAAAAAATTGCCTTTATCATAAAAAAGAAGAGAGATATCAAAGTATTTTAGAAGTGAAAAAAGAAATACAAAAGTTAAAAGAAAGAGAAAATACAAAGAAATGGAGGAGGAAATGGAGGGAGAAAAAGTTGACAGTAGCAGTAGCTGGCACAAAAGCGGGAATCGGAGTCACACATATTTGTTTTGCACTCGCAAAGTATATAGCCAAAAGGCAGGATTGTCTATATTTAGAAAAAAATTCTTCAAAAACTGTAGAATTTTTAATAAAACAGGAAGGGTTAAGATATGAAAAGGTGGGATATCGCTATCAATCTTTTTATTTGGGAGAAGAAGTGGAGGAGGAGTGGGAAAAGATTTCTGTTATCATAAAGGATTATGGGAGATTAACAGAAGAAAATTATGAAGAGTTTCAGAAAGAAGAACATAAGATCATGGTGATGGGAATAAGACCATGGCAGGAGATGGGAGAGTGGAAAGAAAGATTAAAAGGAGAAAAGATTTTATATTTAGTGAATTTCACAGAGGGAAAGGAATTTTATATCTGGCAGAAAAAGAATAAAATCGGATATCGAGTGCCATACATGCCAGATCCATTTACAAATGAAAATAGGACATTTTGGGAGAATATTTATAAGAATATAGATGAGGATTAAGTGAAGATGTTATGTATTTGATAAGTTTGGAATGATAGGATTAGCTATAGAGTCGAGTGGATTTTTTAATAGGGTCATATTTTTTTATTCTCTATCATAGGAGTAGCCGCCTGCCAGAAGAAAGAGAATAAGAAAATAATTTATAATATATCACAAATAAAAAACTTATTTCGCGAAAGAGAAATGGAGATTATAATGAGAATAAATATTGATTTTTATGAATTTTCGGAGCTAAGAAATCAATATCTAGCTCTGATAAATGAATTGGAGGCGTATCGAAAAAACCAAATAGAACTTATTTTAAATGGAAAAAGAAGCTCGCCAGTAGAAATCGCGACTGCGTGTATGGTACAGGAAGAAGGATCTTATATGAGGGATTACATAGGAAATGAAATAGGAAAGGTGGTGGAAGTGAGATTTGATAGAATAGGGGAAGTTTGAGAGAAAAGACGGAGGAAATGATAAGTGAATTTTTGGAAAAGTTTGAAATAAAGAACAAAGCGAGATAAGTGAAAAAAGAACTCCTCTTTTAAAATATCCATTCGATTGTATAGCTAAGAAATTTTTATAAATTTTGTTTTAAAAATAAGAAAGGTTTTCTTAAAGATAAATGCGCTAATAGACAGGAGAAAAGTTGTGTGATATACTAATGCAAGTGAAGAACAGAAAAAACATAAGAAAAGGAGAAAAATAAACGAATCAATTTAGGAGGAAAAGGGATTGAAAAAGGCCATGAAGAAAAAATTGATCTCTGTAGGAGTAGCATCAGGATTAATGATAGTGATTATAGGATGTTTAGGTGTGAATAAATTAATAGAACACTATACACCTACAAACGAGAAACAGGATTTATATACTTATTTTGAAATACAAGATGAAAATGAAGCAATTATTTCGCTGCAGAATAATAGATTAGAAGAAAGAGCAGAGATTGTAGATGGAGAAATTTTTGTGCCATATGAATTGGTAAAGGATAATTTTAACTCTAGATTTTATTGGGATGAATCCGCCTCTCTTATGGTTTTCACTACAGCTACAGAGATATATAAAATACCTTTAGAAAGTAAGAATTATACTGTAAATGGAGAAGAAAGAACAGAGGAATTTATTATTTTAAAGACTATAGAGGATGGATTATATTTGAATATTGATT
>CAOJDZ010000166.1 GCA_948433815.1 uncultured Clostridia bacterium | reverse complement strand
TATGATTTTAATCCTGACATCAAAAGAATAATTTCATCTAATATCAGAAAGTTTAGAAAAGAAAGAGGACTCACTCAAGAGCAACTCGCTTTATATACTGAACTATCATATGATTTTATTAGAAGAATTGAAACTAGCGGTGGTAAATCTGGTTTCTCAGTAGAAACTTTATATAAAATCGCTACTGTTCTTGAGGTAAGCATGGATGAACTCACTAAAGATGAAAAGTAGTTAACATTAATTGTTAGCTACTTTTCATATGGTTTAAAAAATTTTTACTTTTTAAATAAAGTCCTGTATATTCTTTATAATAAATATTCAAGAATGCATCTATAGCATCCACTACATTAGGTTTAATATTGAGTTCACTTATTTTGTCTATATCTATATAATAATATGCTTTAATCATTTTTAAAATAGATTCTTCATATATTGGTTCATTTTTTCTATGGAGTGCACATATATAACCTCCTAAAGCATGTGAAATAGTTACTACGCTTGTGTTACCGCATATAGCACACCCATTTAAATTTAAACTTATACCCAAAAAATCCAAATATTTTATTTCAACTATATTTGTGATTATTCTAGGATTAAAATTCTTTTCAATCTTTTTTATGGCACTTATAAATATGTCATAAATTTTAGAGTCTTCTGATTGTTTATATACGTTTCTAGTTAGTTCAGTAAGATAACTCAAGTATCCCATTTTTTCTATATCACTTTTAGTATTCATTAGATAATCTATTACGTCTGCGCTTACAAGAGTACTTAATTTATCTTTTTTATAATGTATATGAAAAATAGCATAGGTAAAATTTCCACTTACAACTCTTAATTTACTTTTTTCACTTAAAGCTCCTTTGGCGATTACACCTATTATACCTTTTTCTTTAGTAAGTATATTTAGTATTTTACTTGATTCACCATATTTAAGAGTTCCTACTACAAATCCTTCTATGCTTATTATTTCCATAATACTTTATTTTTTACCTTTCTTATAGTTTAAGTAATCATCTACTTTACCTGAACTTGCGAATTTTTTCCATAAGTCTATTTTTTTCATTTTTATCACCTCTTACTTAATATTGTGATAAAAATTTAAATTTTATTCATTAAAATTCATTAAATCCAAGTTCATTAAGATATTTTTCTTTATCTCTCCATTTTTTTAGGGTTTTAACATATAATTCTAGGTATACTTGACGGCCTAATAATTGTTCCATGTCTTGGCGAGCACTCATACCTATACTTTTTAGCATTATGCCTGCTTTTCCTATTATAATCTTTTTTAAGGCATCTCTATCAACTATTATATCTATATATATATTTATAGTGTTTTCGTCTTCTGTCATGTCATTTAAAACACAAGCGACTGAATGAGGCACTTCGTCTTCAGTTAGTTCTAATATTTTTTCTCTTACTATTTCTACTAATCTAAATTCTAGTGAACTTGATGTTATGTCTTCATCTGGAAAGTATTTTACTGTGTCTGTTAGATAGTTTTCTAACACTTTAAGTAATCTATCTATGTTATCATTTTTTACACTACTAACTGGGACTATTTCTGCGAAATTGTATAAGTTTTTTACTTCATCTATTTTAAGAAGTAAATCTTCTGATGAAATTTTATCTATTTTATTTAAAACTAATAATACTGGTTTTGTAGCACCTTTTAGTTTATCAATTACAAAATGATCTCCCTTTCCTACTTCTGTACTAGCATCCATGACTAAAACTATAGCGTCCACATCATCGGCACTATAGTATGCTTGTGCATTTAATTTGTTTCCTAGTTTATGCACTGGTTTATGTATTCCTGGAGTATCAATAAATACCATTTGAACGTCTTCTTTAGTGTATACTCCTTGTATTAAATTTCTTGTTGTTTGCGGTTTGTCGCTGGTTATAGCGATTTTTTCTCCCACTATTCTATTTAGTAATGTACTTTTACCTACATTTGGCCTACCTATTATACTTATAAATCCACTTCTCATTTTAAATCTTCCTTACTAAATGTTGTATTCATTATTTCATTAAATGTCATTACTTTACTAAGCCCATCTGTATTCATTATATTAAATAAGGCTTTATTATCAAAGAATTCTACTAGAGTTTGCTTACATATATGACAAGGGAATGCAAGGTGTGGTAAGTCTGTCATAAGATAAAGCGCTACAAATTCTTTTTCTCCATTTGAAACAGCATTATTTATTGCGTTTCTTTCTGCACATATACTTCCTCCGTATGAAGCATTTTCTACATTAACTCCTTCATAAAAATTGCCGTTTTTAGTTTCTACTATACAAGCAAAATGACAATTAGAATATGGAGCATAACTATTTTCTATTAATTCTTTCAATTTTTCTTTCATATTTACTATCTTTCTATTCCTAAATTTTTTAATATTTTATCTTGTAAATCAAACATTTCTTTTTCGTCAGTTTCATTCATGTGGTCATACCCTAATAAATGAAGTAAACCATGCACTGTTAAAAAAGAGAGTTCTCTTTCAAATGAATGATTATATTCTAGTGCTTGGCTTGATGCTTTTTCTAAACTTATATATATTTCTCCTAAGTTTGTTAAGTCACTACTCGGGTT
>CAOJDZ010000165.1 GCA_948433815.1 uncultured Clostridia bacterium | reverse complement strand
CACTTTTATAATACCCCCCCCGAGTATTTTGTCAAGTTTATTTTTCAATTTTATATTATATTAAAAAAGAAGAACTTTTAGTCCTCCTATTTAGTAATAGCCACAGTAGCAGTACTACTAGCTATCTGTAATAATTCTTCAGGGCTTAAACTTTCACCAATAATGTAATATTCTTTACCATTATTACTCCAATTTAATGAAGTATCTGTTAAAATTCCTAGAACATTAGCATATTGTACAACTTCACCACTTACAGCAGTTGTTTCATGTTTTTTATTAGATCCACTTGCTTCTTCTATTAATATAAATGGTTTAACACCAGTATAAGTTAAAATTACTCTTTCACTTCCATCATTTTTTACAACTTCTTCACCACTATAAGTAGTACCAGTAGGTAAATACATTGGATAAACAACATCCTCTAAAGTTCCACTTGTAGGCTTTTCATTATCACAATTCTCACAAATACTACTATTTAATGCAAAATAGTCTTTATCAAACTTACTCTTAACATCTATATTAGTAATATTCATAGTAATTTGTGGTAATCCTTGACTATTATTAACAACAACTCTTGTAGGTAAATTCTTATCATTAAAAGTTATTGTTTGACTAACAAGTTCACTATTATTAGGATAATTAACCTTACTAGTAATAGTATACCCACCCTTATCTTCTTTTACACTTCTATCAGCATCTTTCATAATGTCACTTAAAAGTGTCTCTAAAATATAAGATTGACTACTATTAGTAGGCCACTCACTTTGGAATTTAAAACTCTTATTAAGTGATGGCGTCACTACATAAACCCCTTCATCATTCTTTAATATAATTTGTTCATGATTATTTTCTTTATTAACAAGTGAGACTTTATAGTAATTTCCTTTTTTATATGTTACATCTACTTTATAATTATATTTATCTTCATTATTTACAATTTCCATTTCTCCAGTTAAATGATAATTCTTTAGTTCATTTACAGTACTTTCAAACTTCTTTACTATATCGCTTTCATCTTTACCACATCCTACCAGTAAAAATAAAGAAAACAATACTACTAAAAACTTTTTCAAAATAACCCTCCTTTAATTATTTATAGTTAATTATATTGGTTTAAAAACACTTTATGAATAAAATAAACGAAATTGATTAAACTAATAATAATCGGGAGGAGGAATGAGCGTGCAAACAGTACAAAAAATAGCATTAGCCTTCACTATTGTAGGTGCTCTAGCTTGGGGCCTAGTTGGTTTATTCAACTTTAACATAGTAGAAGCGATTTTCGGTGTAGATGCTTTATTTACTAAAATAGTTTACACTTTTGTAGGACTTGCAGGTATTATCAATATAGGTTTACTTTTAATGCCTTTTGAAGAAACAGCAAGAAAATAAAAGATAAAAAACCCGTCAAATTAATGACTGGGTCTTTTTTTATTTATCACCGTGCAGTTATAATTACTTGAACATTTTTAGTTCTACTAGTATATGTAAGTTTTGTATCATTTCCGTCCGCATAAACTGGAACTTTATATGTACCTGGCTCAGTAATATTAGATAAATCTACATATGCTGTTATATCCGCTTCAGTTAAATTCTTAAGTAAACTTTCAACACCTCTTACACTGACACTTACAACAGCATCTTCTTGACTACTTGCTTGTACCATAAATTTAGTAGTATCGAGGCCTCTAGTCTCAATTTGTATATTATCAAAGTTAACCTGTGTTTCTTTTTCCATAGTGACCGTTATAGTTACACTAGTTTCACTAATACTTCTAGCATCTTTTGGTTTATTTATAACTTTTTGATATACTTTATCTTCACTTAAATTAGTTACATCTATTTCTACATCTATATAATTAATATCTTTTAATATTTCTTCATCTGCATAAATAGTAACATTTGTTACACTACTTACTATACTTGCTATAGCGCTTCCGCTTCTAGGATCTCCCTTAGGAACTACTCTTAAAGGTACTGTTTTACTTGGACTAGTTATAACAACCGTAGCTGTAACTGTCGCAGGAACTATTTCTATTCCTTTAATTTCTTTACCTTTTTCATCATAAGCAACTAATTTAACATTTTCTATAGTATATGATCCACTCTCTGTAGCATTTATAGAATTAACATCAACTATAGCTTTTACATTAGTTACTGTACTTAATTTCTCTTGATAACTCTTAATAATAATATCATCTCTATCTAAAATAACATTACTAACTACTAAAGTTTCATCAAGTTTATCAGTATTTATTATATCTTTAGACAGTGTTCTTACTTCACTAACTTTAGGATAAATAACAACTGTGACATTTCCTGGATCTAATTTATAACTTAAAGTATTAATAGGATGATTATATTCAAGTTTTACTTTATGTGTTCCTACTCCATAATTAGTTAAATTAAGTGATACTTTATGATCTCCTAATTGTTGTGCTAAATATAAGTCACTTTTTCTTCCCATAAGAATTATATCAGCAGTTTCTGGTAAACCTTCAACAACATATTTTTCTTCATTATATTCAACTGATACTTTTTGTTCTTCTAAAACTACCGCTTCAGTATTTGTAAAACTAATTACTTTTCTATCTACTGCAAAAAAGCAAACTAACGCAAGTACTAAAGCTAAATACAAAAGCACATT
>CAOJDZ010000164.1 GCA_948433815.1 uncultured Clostridia bacterium | reverse complement strand
CTGATGTATTTAATTATAAAAGAAGTCTTTTTAATGAATTAAAGGAAGATTATTCTAGGGTATATGGAGGAAGTATTGTTATAAAAAGATAAAACTCAAAATTCTTGAGTTTTTATTTTTTGTGAATTTTATATTTTACAAGGATAATTAATGTCTAAAAAATTCTTTTAAATTGTTTTTATTCCTTGATTAAAAATGGTTGTTAATATACAATTAAGTTATGGTGGTTTTTATGAAGAATGCGACTTTACTTCCAGCGGATATGTATCAAGTAGTTAATAAAAGTTTGTTGAATGAAAGTGACAAACTGGTTTTATCTATGCTTTATATGCCTATTATTGGAAATACAGCCGTTACTTTATATAATACTTTGTATAATGAATTAAAAGCTAATAATTTTATAAGTAATGAACTTACACATCATCATTTAATGACTAATTTAGGAGATACTCTAGAAAATATAAAAGAGGCTCGTATAAGATTAGAAGGTATTGGACTTATGAAAACTTATTATATGGAGGGAAGCGTTAATTCTTATGTGTATGAATTATTTAGTCCTATTAGTGTGAGCGAGTTTTTTAATCATCCAGTATTTAATATGGTTTTTTATAATAATGTGGGGAAGGAAGAATATCTTAGAATAAAGAATTATTTTAAAGTGCCAACAATAAATTTAAATGGTTATACAGATATAACAAGTCCTTTTGATATGACTTTTAAAAGTAGAAGTTATAGTAATTTTGAACTTTTAGATGAAGATGATGTTGTGAAAAAAGTGAAATTACCACTTTCATATGAAATGATGTTTGATTTTGATGCTTTGATTAGTAGTATGCCTAAAGGGATTTTTAATGATAAAGCACTTACTAAGAGTATTAGAGATTTAATTACACATTTATCATTTCTATATAATTTAGATCCTATTACTATGAGTGATATAGTTAAGGTTAGTATTAATGAAAAAGGTTTAATTGATAGAGAACTTCTTAAGACTAATACTAGAAAGTATTATGAATTTAATAATAATGGGCGACTACCTAGTTTAGTTTTTAAAAGTCAGCCTGATTATTTAAGAAGTCCTAAAGGTGATAATTCATATTTAGGGCGTATGATTAATGTGTTTGAGACTACTAAACCTTATGATTTTTTAAAGAGTAAGTATAAGGGTGTTAGACCTACTGAACGTGATATGAGGATATTAGAAATGCTTATAGTTGATTTAAAGTTTAATCCGGCTGTTTGTAATGTTCTTATTGATTATATTTTGAAGACTCAAGATAATAGATTAGTTAAAGGATATGTAGAAGTATTCGCAGGTGAGTGGAAAATAGCAAAGTTGGAGACTGCTAAAGAAGCAATGGAATATGCGGAGAAAGTGCATAAAAAGATGAAAAAGTTAAAAGAAGTTAAACCAAAAGTTACTAAAAAAGAAGAGACTATTCCTGAATGGTTTAATAAAGCTCAAAGTAAAGAAGATATGGATGATAGTACAAAAAGTGAACTTGAAGGATTTTTAAAGGAGTTTGTATGAAAAATATAAATGAGCATATTGATAAGAAAGATTTGAAAAGCGTAAATAAGAAGAATTTGAAATTAGCTATGGAAGATGTGAATTTTGCTAATTTATGTTATAAGTTGGATGTCAGTGAAGATGTTTTATGTAAGTATACAAGTAAACTAGAGAGTACTGTAAACGATTTAAATAATTGTAAAGGGTGCAAAGGTTTAGACTACTGTAAAAATGAAGTTACTGGTTTTGTTAATTTTCCAAGTGTAAATGAAGATTCTCTTGTTTTTTCTTATGTTCAATGTAAGTATAAGAAGGAAGCAGAAAAATATAAGTCTAATGTTATTTTTTATGAAACTCCTAAAAATTTGAGAAATGCTAGATTTTCAGAAATATTTTTAGATGATAAGGCAAGAGAAGAGGTTTTAAAGTATTTAAAAGAATTTATGAATGATTTTCCTAATAAGAAAGGTGTGTATTTATATGGTTCTTTTGGAAGTGGGAAAAGTTATATTATAAATGCAACGCTAAATGAACTTAGTAGAAAAGGGTATAGTTGTGTAAGTGTTTATTATCCGACATTACTTAAAAAATTAAAAGATTCTTTTAGTAGTAAAACTGGCAATTATGAGAAAGTTTATAATGAACTATTAATGTGTGATGTTCTTTTAATAGACGATATTGGGGCCGAAAATAATAGTGCGTGGGCAAGAGACGAGGTTCTTGGTGGAATTTTACAGAGTAGAATGGACAATGAACAGATAACTTTTTTTACTTCAAATTTTAGTTTAGAAGAATTAGAAAGTCATTTAAGTGAGACTAATGTAAGTACAGATAAGATTAAATCTAGGAGAATAATAGAAAGAATTAAACAACTAGCAAAGCCTATAAGTTTAGTTGGAGAAAATAAAAGAACTGAAAAGATGTAATAATTATGTTGCAATTTAAAAATATTATTAATGATAATTTTTAGAGGAAAATAAGAAGTTTATCAAATTTTCAGAGATAAATAAAAATACTTTGATTAGTAAAAATATTCCAATGGTACTAATATTTACTAATAAAGTATTTTCTTTTTTAGTCATAGGACTATGAATAATACTTGTTTCTCTAAAGTTTTCTCTACCATAACTATTGTTATGAGAAAACC
>CAOJDZ010000163.1 GCA_948433815.1 uncultured Clostridia bacterium | reverse complement strand
TTTCGATATTCATCATTTTTTCACTTCTTATTATAATTATATCTTCTACCTTTAGTTCTTTTTCTTTTATATATTTTATTAATTTTTTATCTTTTACACTTTTTGGTAATAGGTCTCTTTTAGTTAGAACTAAATATATTTTGTTTTTTATTTTTTTTAATGGTTCAATAGTTATGTTAGAAATACATGTTAAGTCTAATAAATATATTACTGGGATATTTTTATCTATTGAATCTATAAAATTCATTATATCTATTTTTTTATCTATTACTGTGCATTCTCCATAATGCATTATTTTAAAGCATCTTTCACAGTAAAACCTCGTTTCATATAGACTTTCTTTTATGTATCCTTCTTTGTTTTCGTTTTCTGTTTGAAGGATACTACCACATCCAATACATTTCTTAGTCATAGTATTTTCCTTTTTTAAATAAGTCTCTTTTATCTAAAACTACCATTATTATTTTTTCTATGACTCTGTTTACGTATGTACTTAATCTGTCTTTTTTACTTATTGGATTTATTAATATGCTTGTTAATCCCATTTTATTAGCGCCTAGTATATCTGTTAAGAGTTGATCTCCTACACAAGCCACTTCTTCTGGTTTAAGTTTGTATACTTCTAATATTTTTTTATAGTTTTTAGAAAAAGGTTTAGCGGCACTTGCACAGGAATCTATTTCTAATTTGTTTCTATATGGTTCAACTCTTTTTTTAGGGCTGTTTGACATAAGTATAGGTCTCATTCCTAAGTCTTTTAAGTCAAACATTAGATCTATTGCTTCTTTAGATGGTTCATTTACATCTACTGGTGAGATTGTATTATCTAAATCAAATATTATACATTTAATACCTTTATCTGCTAGTTTTTTATAATTAATTCTATATATACTTTGGCTATACATGTCTGGCACGAATTTATCAAACATTTGGCACCTCCTTAATAATTTAATCTCTCACTATATTCAAATTCATTATCTAATATTTTTACTATGTCTCCGTCTTTTGCTCCTAGAGATTTTAGTTCATCGTCTATTCCAAGACTTTTTAATTTTCTTGCGAATCTTAATGCTGCTTCATCACTATTGAATCTAGTCATTTTTAAAAGCAATTCTAATTTTTCTCCACTAACTATCCAAGTATTCTCATTTTCTCTAGTTATTTTATATGGTTTTTCATTTTTGAATTCATAGAGTACAAAACTTTCAAATTCTGTATCTTCATGTGTTTTTGTTTCTGTGGCACTGCTAATTAGGTCTCTTAATTTGTTTTTTAAGTTATTTAAACCTTGATGAGCTACTGCGCTGGTTTCGATGACTTCAATACTTGGGAATTCTTTTTTGAATTTTTCTAAATTTTCATTTGAACTTTCTATATCCATTTTATTAGCAATTACTATACTTTTTTTGCTTGCTAGTTTTTCGCTGTAAGCGGCTACTTCTTTTAATAGAACTTTGTAATCGTCTATAGGATCTCTTCCTTCTATACCACTCATATCTAATACGTAAGCGATTACTTTAGTTCTAAGAGCATGCCGCAAAAATTTGTCACCTAGTCCGACTCCAGAACTAGCCCCTTCTATAATACCTGGTAAATCGGCGACTACATAACTATCATTTTGTTCCATTTTTACTACACCTAAGTTTGGTGTTAAAGTAGTAAAATGATAGTCTGCGATTTTAGGTTTAGATGCGCTTATGACGCTTATTAAACTGCTTTTTCCTGCGCTTGGAAATCCTACAAGACCTACATCGGCTAGGAGTTTTAATTCGCATTTTAATGTTCTTTCTTCTCCAGGTGCTCCGTATTCACTTGTAGTTGGGGCTTTGTTTTTATTTGTTTTAAATGCTGCGTTTCCTTTTCCACCTTTTCCACCGAGAGCAACTATTTTTTCTTCTCCGTCTTTTATTAAATCGCATACTAAAAGATTAGTTTCCGTATCTTTGACAGTCGTTCCCACTGGAACTTTTATTATTATGTCTTCTCCAGATGCTCCGGTTTTTAATGCACCACTTCCATTAGTACCTTTATTTCCTTTTATAAGCTTTTGGTATCTTAAATCAATAAGAGTTTTAAGGCCTTCATCAGCTTTAAAAATGATGTTTCCACCTTTTCCGCCATTTCCGCCATCTGGGCCTCCCATTTCTACAAATTTCTCATGACGAAAAGAAGAACAACCGTCTCCACCTTTTCCTCCTACAACTTTTAATATTACTTCATCTATAAACATGTTTTCACCTACAATAATTTTACCACAAATATGTATAATAGTAAATTTTTTATAATAAATTTAAAAAGCCATTAAAATTAATGACTTTTATTTATTCACCTATTCTTTTCTTTAATACATTTACGTCTTCTTTAGTAAGTTTTCTATTTAATTCTTGTTCTAAAAGAAGGTATGCTTTTGTGACATCTATAATATAAATTGGATCTACGCCAGTAAGTTCGCTTATTTTGAATGTTGAATATTCATCTCCAAAATATTTTTTTGCGAGTACGGCAAGTGCAGAATTTATTCCTATTACACTTTTTAAGTTCATATACTCTTCTATTTGTGTTAATTCAAGTATTCTTTTTATAGCAAATAAAGATAGTTTTAATTTATCTCTTCTTTTTCTTCTAATTCTTTTTTCTATTTTTTCTTTTATTAATTTAAC
>CAOJDZ010000162.1 GCA_948433815.1 uncultured Clostridia bacterium | reverse complement strand
GTGCTACTATGAGAGCAAGGTATTATGCTGATAGTTTAAAATGTGATATGGGTGTTTTTTATAAAAGGCGTGATTTGACTAAGGTAGTAAATGGGAAAAATCCTATAATAGAACATGCTTATATGGGACCAGAAGTGTTAGGTAAAACTATGATAGTAGTAGATGATATGATCGCAAGCGGTGCTTCTATGTTAGAAGTAAGTGAAGAGTTAAGAAAAAGACAAGCAAAAAATATTTATTTAGTATCTACTTTTGCTTTATTTACTGAAGGAGTAGATAATTTTAAATTAGCATATGAAAGAAAGATATTTGATAAAGTTTATGCTACTAATGCATCTTATATATCTAAAGAAATTTTGAATGAAGAATTCTTAACTTTAGTTGATATTAGTAATTTACTTGCTAATGTTATTAATGATTTAAATAATTCATGCAGTTTAGAAAAATATTTTTAAGTAGGTGAAATATATGAAAGTGGGCGTTTATGTTGGGAGTTTTGACCCTGTTCATAAAGGACATGAAAAAATAGTTGATTATTTACTTTCTAATAATTATTTAGATAAAATTATAGTTATTCCTACTAAAGATTACTGGGATAAAAATGATTTATTAAGTTTAGATATAAGAGAAACTATGTTAAAAATAGCATTTAAGGAAAAAGCAACTATTTTAATTAGTTTATCAAAGTACTCTTATACTTATCAAATAATAAATGAACTTAGAAAAGAATATGATAATCTATATTTAATTATAGGTGCTGATAATATGGTTAATTTTGATAAGTGGAAAAATGTAGAAGATATTTTAAAAAGTAATGTTTTAGTTCTTAATAGAAATGATATAGATGTAAATGAGTATGTTAACAGATTTAAGGAAAAGGATAAATTTATTATAATAAGCGATTATCCTCCTATAGATATATCTAGTACTTATATTAGAGATATGATTAAGGAAAGAAAATATGAAAATGTTAAAAATTATATTAATGAATCTGTGTTAAAATATATTATAGAAAATAATTTATATTTGTAAAGGAGTGTATGTATGTTTAAAGGTGTTGTTAATAAATTAATAGAGTTAGATAAGACTATTTCTACTATGGAAAGTTGTACTGGTGGAGAAGTTGCTAGTATGATTACTAATGTAGATGGTGCTGGTGAAGTTTTAAAATTTAGTGCTGTTACTTATTCAAATGAGTTTAAGATAAAAATGGGAGTAAATGAGGATATTATAGATAAATATACTGTTTATAGTGCTCCAACTGCTAGAGAGATGAGTAAGAAAATAACAGATTTTACTTTGTCAAATTATGGAGTAGGTATAACAGGAAGAATTAATAGAATGGACGAATTTAATCTAGTTGGTGGAAGTGACTCTATTATTTATATTAGTATATATGATAGGGATAAAGATGTTTTTTATGAAAAGGAAGTTCATGCTATAAACGGGACTAGAAACAAGAATAAAGAGTTAATTGCTAGGAATTTAGAGAGTTTATTAGAAAGTATGTTATAATTAAATAGTAAAAGGAAAGATTAAGAATGTATAGAAATGAAGAAGAATTTTTGAGTCATTATGATTCAAGTAAATTTGAAAAACCATCTGTCACTAGCGATGTTTTAGTTTTTAGTGTAGCGGACGAGCCACAAGGTAATTATAGAAAGTTAAATGAGAAACATTTTGCTGTTTTACTTGTTAAAAGAACAGATTATCCTTTTAAAGATAAATGGTGTTTACCTGGAGGATTTATAGGAATAGATGAAACAACTAATGAGGCTGCTAAAAGGGTATTAAAAAGTGAAACTAATTTAGAAGATATTTATTTAGAACAATTATATACTTTTGATGAAGTAAAAAGAGATCCTAGAATGAGAATAATCAGTGTTTCTTATATGGCTTTAGTTGATAAAAATAAGTTACAAAATAAATTAAGTAATAATGCATCTTGGTTTAATATGAAAGTTTTAGAAGATGATAAAACTATTAGTGTTACTTTAGATAATGGTAATGAAAGTTTTAGTTTTAGTGTAGGAAAAGAATTAAGAGAACATACTACTGATAGATATGAATATAAAGTAATTAAAAATGAAAACTTAGCATTTGATCATCCGTTAGTTATTGCTTCTGGGATAAGTAGGCTTAAAAATAAATTAGAATACACTGATATAGTTTTTAATATGATGCCAGAATATTTTACTTTAGGAGAGCTACAACAGGTTTATGAAGTTATTTTAAATAAGAAGTTATTAGATCCTGCTTTTAGAAGGATTATATCAAGTAAGGTTATTAAAACTGATAAAGTGAAAACTGGAGGAGGACATAGACCATCTGTGTTATTTAAATACAAAGGAAAGTATGAAGAGATTAGTAAATAGAGTAAAGATAAGTGCTAACGACAATGTTAGAAGTAATAATATAAAGAGAGAACTTGAGAGTAAATTAATTTCAAATAATTATGAGTTAGTTAGTGAAAATTATGATTTGTGTATAGCTATTGGTGGAGACGGGGCATTTATTAGAATGCTTAAGGCTGAAAATTTTAATGAAAATGTATATTATATTGGAATTAATACTGGTACTTTGGGTTTCGCTCAAGAAGTTGATGCAGAAAAGTTAGATGATTTTATAGATAAACTTAATAATAATAAGTATAGAGTTGAAGAGATTGGTATTGAAGA
>CAOJDZ010000161.1 GCA_948433815.1 uncultured Clostridia bacterium | reverse complement strand
TTTTATTTTTTCTTCTACTGGACCTAATAAAAAGGTTACATTTTTTATATTATTTAATTCTAAGTTCAAATTTGCATTTTTGTGAGAATATTCATTTATTTCAATACCATAAACTTTAGATACTTTTTTACTTGCCAGTATACTTAATGTTCCTACTCCTGAATATAAATCAAGACATGTTTTTTCATTAAAAATATGACTATCTATAAATTCAAATACTTTACTACAAATATAGTTATTAACTTGAAAGAATGAATTTATGTCTATATAAAATTTAAATTCATTTATGTTCATAATTATTATTTGATTTTTTAAAGTAGAGATTATTTCGCCTTTTTCATTTGTTCTAATTATTAGTTTATTTTTTATTGGTTCTTTTAAGTTTTTTAAGTATTCATTTATACTTTTCATTGAAATAGGACACTCGTTTATTTCTATTATTTCATTGGTTTTTTGTTTCATATATCCTAGTTTATTATTCTTTTCGTGTAAAGTTATTTTATTTCTATAATATAGACTATCATTTGATTCGAAAACTTTAGGATTTATATCTAAAGATGCATATTTTTTTATTATGTTTATAACTTTTTCTTTCTTGTATTTTATTTGATAACTATAGTCCATGTGCATAAGTTCACATCCACCACATTCGTTATAATATGGACAAATAGATGTTATTCTGTGTTCACTTTTGTTTATAACTTTTATTAGCTTTCCTTCATTATAATTCTTCTTTTCTTTTGTTATTATTATATCTACCAATTCATCTGGTAAAGCATTTTTAACAAATGTTATTTTATTATTTACTTTAGTTATACCTTGTCCAGAATGGTCTAATTTTTCTATTTTTACTATCATAAGTTTCTCCTTAAATGTATTATAACATACTGTATAAACAAAAAAGTATATTCAATAATAAATATACTTTAATTACTTTTTGTTCTTGGTTTTAGTGAGTAAATAGCAGATGAAGATGCATTGTAATCGTTTATTTCTTCTAAATATTCTTTTAAATATTTTCCTTTATGTCGTAACCTTGCATGGGAGTAATGTTCTAATTGATGAACTCTTCCAAAAGTTATGCCTATTTTATCACCAACTTCTTCTAATGTTTCTCCTAAAATATTTCTTCTTTTTAAAATTTCTAATCTATGAGAAGTTAAAAATTCTAATTTTTCCAATTCACTCCATATTTCTTTTACTATTACTTCATCTTCTGTTGGTCTAGTAATAGACGTAGATCTATAGCCATTAGCAAATTCATGAAGTCTAGGATCTACTGAAGAAATAAGATCTCTATTCATTAGCATTTCTTCTATATCATAGATAGTAATACCATCAATCACTAATTCTAAACATATTTCTCCTAGCGTTGGTTTTCTATCATATGTTTGTAAATACTTTGTTTCTAATTCTCTTATGTCTTTATTTAATTTTATCATTCTAAATACTTGAAATTTTTCTATATCAGAGTAGTATATTCCTGAGTTATTAACAATCGCGGTTACAATTATTCTATGTATATGTTGTTTTACTACTTGATCAAAAATACTAAATATATACTCACTATAAGCTTTTATCCCATTAATTAGGCCTTTGTAACCACTTTGTAATAAATCTTCATCTTCAAGTCCTAATCCTTTATATTCTTCTATAATTTCATAAACATAATGTTCATATCTTTTAAATATTTCATCACGTGCTTCAATATTACCTCTTTTGTATTCATCGAATAATTTTTTTAAACTATAATTACTAAACTTTTTATCTTTATTATTTTTTCCTCTAACCATAAATGCCCCCTGTTTACGGCTTTATATTGTACTATATATTACTCAATATGTAAAGTTAATCTACCTTAATATTTTTATTACTTGGCCCTTTAATTAAGTTTCCATCAATATCAAATCTTGAACTGTGACATGGGCAGTCCCAACATTTTTCGACTTCATTAAATATTAAGCCGCATCCCATATGTGGACATTTATTTTTTACTTTATGTTCTATTCCAAATTCATCAGTATAAACACTTATATCGTCTCCTATTTCCTTTATGGTTTTTACGTCTTTATACCACGGTTTATTTTTAAATAATTTTGAAGAAGAATAAGACACTATTTGATTTATTAAATAAAAAGGAAATTTAATTAATTGTGAAATGTTAATACGATTAGGATTAAATAAGTCTTTATATTCACTTACACCACTTTTTATTAAGTCAGATAAAATTAAACCACTTAATAAACTATTTGTCATTCCCCATGTATTATATCCACAAGCTATAAACATATTTTCTTTTATTTCTCCAATATAAGGAATATAATCTGAAGTTATTATGTCAGTGTTACTATATTTCATTAAAATACTCTCATCTTTTATATTAAATTCTCTTTGTACATTTTTAAAGTTTTCTTCATCATTTTGTTTTAGCATGGTGTTGTGACTACTTCCTAAAGATATTTTATATATATTATTATTATCTTTATAGAATCTCGTAGATATTATAGGTTTATTACTACTTATACATGAAAAATTTCTGTATTCATTTTCTTTAGTTATAATTATATAAGATTTTTCTATATATGTTTTTAATGGAAGCATTAATGGAAATAAAAAATAAGGATAGTGACTTGCAAAAACTACTTTTTTAGTTTCTATAGAATAAGATCCACAGTTACATATAAATTTATTAT
>CAOJDZ010000160.1 GCA_948433815.1 uncultured Clostridia bacterium | reverse complement strand
TCTGTAAAAATTTCCCTGTTATTTCCTTATCAAATAATACCCTTGTATTATCTCGTAGAAATTCTATTGCTTCTTGTAAACTTGTTTGTTTATATCCTATACCGCTTATCATCTGATCAAATGCGTTACAAATAGAAACTATCTTAACCGACAAACTAAACTTATTTCCAGTTAAATGTAATGGATACCCGCTGCCATTCTCATATTCATGATGAAATAAAATAATATTTTTGGCTTCTTCTGATAACCACTCTTCTTCTTTTAATGCATTGAATCCATAAATAGTATGCTTTTGAAATTCCTTTTGTTCAAAAAGTGGTTGAGATAATATATCTATATTTTCATAATCCACTGCAATATAGCGTAAACCGATATCATGTAAAATACTTCCTCTAGCAATATCCTTTGCCACTTCTTTCTCCACACCCAATTTTAAAGCTAACATACTAGACAAGGCGCATACATTAACAGAATGAGTATACATATCTCCTCCTTGTGCTCTTATTTCCACAATTTCTTCATATACTTCTTTTTCATCTAAAATATCTTCTATTAATGTTTCTGCAACAGAACATAGAGAGGCTAGTTCTGAATTATGTTTATAAATATGTTTTTCTAATACATTTTTTACTTTTTCACTACACTCTTCCTTTACTTGTTCTTGTATAATTTTAGCTTTCTTTCCTTTTTTATTTTTTGCACCTATTTCTTCTATATAAACATATTCTATACCTAGTAAAGGAAATCTTTCTATATATTCTTTTTTTAATACTGTTCCTCGCGCCATAAGTACTGTATACGAAGATGTAAATAAATCTTTTGCTAAAATTTCTCCTCCAACTAAATCTTTTACTGCTATTCTTTTCATAGGTACTTATCTATTCCTTTGTCATAGCACTTTAAATTCCTATTTGTAAATATTATAAAAATCTATAAAATCATTACCTATCTGATGTAGACTTTCATAGAAATTATCTTTACGCCTTGACTCTTTTCCTTTCCTCTGAAATTTTAACTATACTACTTTTATTCTTTCTCGTTATTAGCATTTCTTTATCTTCAGTTTTATTTATAGTGATATATAGTATCTTTTTCATAAAAAGCCCTATATATCCCCTTTTCTATACTAAATACTTTTCTTTCACCTAACTCAATCTTAATTATTCTAATTAAAAATTATTCTTTAATATTTTTCTGTTTTACAGTTTAAAGCCATATCCAAAGCTTTTTTCTCCTCTTCACCTAATGCAATATAAGAATTGCCATCAATAATTTCTTTCACATAAGTATAACATCCCTCTCTACTATGCATTGCATTTAAAATAAAGCCATTGTTTTGTTTATCTAAAAGTGCAAGAGAAAAACTTAATTTTCCTCCCATCTCGTTAAATGCATCATACTTTACAATTCCTATTTTCTGATAAGTAATTAATAAATTTTCTGTAATATTATTTATCTGTTTCTTTCTTTCGTTATTCTCTTCTTCTAATTTATCAATCTTGTCAAGATACTTTACAATGACTTCTTCTAAACTTTCTGCATCTTTCCCCCTCATAAAATTTTTAAATCTTTGGTTTACTTTTTTTATCTTTACAAGAGTTATAATAACTAGAATAAATAATGCAATTATGAAAATTCCTGCGCCTATGCCTACATAGCAAACATATTCTATATTCTGTAATAAAAATTCTTTCATTTTAAAGCTCCTATCTCATTCCTTCAAATAACTCTATAAGTCTTTCCAGTTCTTCATTAGAATAATATTCAATTTCTATCTTTCCTTTATTTCTATCTTTTTTATTGATGATCACCTTACTGCCTAAAATCTCTTTTATTTTTTCTTCCATATTATTATAAGCAAGTTCTTCCGATTCTGTCCATAATTGTTCTGTTTTTGTCTTTTTCTCAGGATTTAACATTTTCTTCACTATCTTTTCTGTTTCTCTTACGCTTAACTTTTCATCAAATACCTTCATAGCCAAATCATACTGTTTATCCTTATCTTCTATAGTAACTAATGTTCTTCCATGTCCAGCCGATATCATATCGCTTATTATCATTTTCTGAACTCGATCATCTAACTTTAATAAACGCATCGCATTAGTAATTACTGTTCTACTCTTTGAAATTCTTTCTGCTAATTGATCCTGTTTTAAATGAAATTCCTCTATCAATCTATAATAAGCTTCTGCTTCTTCTATAGGATTTAAACCTTCTCTTTGAATATTTTCTATCAAAGAAATCTCCATCATTTCTTGTGGTGTATAGTCTTTTATAATAACAGGTATTTCTTTTAAACCAGCTAACTTTGCAGCCCTCCATCTTCGCTCTCCAGCTATGATTTTATAATAATCATTTTCTTTTTGAACTAATAATGGCTGTAAAATCCCAAATTCTTTTATAGAATCTGCTAATTCTTCTAAAGAATCCTCATTAAATTCTTTTCTAGGTTGCTCCCTATTTGGTTCTATTTCGGTTATCTTTAACTTCATTTCTACTGGTTTCTCTATTACTTTTTCTATCACTTTTTCTACTATTTCTCTATCTTCTTTATCTACTCTTTTATCATTCTTATCAGCAATTAATGAATCTAATCCTTTCCCTAATCCAGCCTTCTTTACCGCCATTTTATCTATCTCCTTTATTTATTACTTCTTCCGCCAATAATTTATAACTTTCTGCACCTGCTGATTTACTGTC
>CAOJDZ010000159.1 GCA_948433815.1 uncultured Clostridia bacterium | reverse complement strand
AATCGCAAGCATAATCGCAATACTAAGTGACTTATTAGTAACAATGGCTGTTTTCGCTATTCTAAAAATCGAAATCAACTTTATATTTGTCGCTGGAATCCTAACTATAATAGGGTACTCAATTAATGATACAATTGTTGTATTTGATATGATTAGAGATAAACTAAATAAAGAGAAAAAAATAACTGAAGAAACTGTAAAGAACACATTAAAAGAAAGTATAAGTTTGTCATTAAAAAGAAATATTATAACATCAGCGACAACACTTACCGCAGTAATAGTTTTACTTATAATGAACGCAAGTGGAGTAAAAGAATTTAACATAACAGTTTTAATCGGATTATTAGCGGGAACATTTAGTTCACTCTTCGTAGCGCCTTTCATCTGGCAAAAACTAGAAATACAAAGAATAAGAAACCCAAAAGAAGACAAAAATGATAACGAACCTGAAATAAAAGAAAAATTAATCAAAGGAATCAATTCATAAAGGAGACTAAAATGGAATATGAAAAATTAGTAGAAACACTAAAAACATATATGACGGATTCCAACTTAAAAATAGTAGATAAATATTATGAAAAAGCTAAACTAATTTATAAAGACATGTTTAGACTTACTAAAGAACCTTACATTTGTCACGCAATTCGCGTGGCAAATATTCTTGCTATGCTAAAAATGGACACAATAAGCATAGGATGTGCTCTAATTCACGAAGCAATAAAGTTGGAAAAAATGACATATGAAGAAATAGAAAATGAATTTGGAGAAGAATCAGCTATAATAGTTAATTCAATAAGTAAATTAAGTAGCTTAAAAAGAACATTTAATAATCAAAATAGCACTGAAAAATATAGAAGAATTGTAGTAGGTCTATCGGAAAATCCAATAAGTCTATTTATAAAACTTGCTGATAGATTAGATAACTTAAAAACAGTTGATGTTCACGACCAAAATCACATTGACGATATAATAGATGAAACAGAAAAAATATATATTCCAATCGCACACAGACTAGGTATAAAAACTATGAAAAGTGAACTAGAAGATTTATGCTTAAAAATGGCCAACCAAGAATTATATAATAGTGTTCTAGATAAAATAAACGCTGACAAAGAATCATTAGAAGCGTCTCTATTTAAAATGAGAGATGAAATTATTAAAATACTAAACGAACACAATATAAATTTTGAAATACTTTATAGAGTTAAAAGCGTAAGAGGAATATATAACAAACTAAAAGCAGGCAAAAAATGGGAACAAATTTACGACTTACTAGGATTAAGATTATTAGTAGATAAAGTAGAAGACTGTTACCTAGCAATAGGACTAATTCATTCAAAATATAGACCAATTCCAAAAAGATTTAAAGATTACATAGCAAACCCTAAAAACAACATGTACCAAAGTTTGCACACAACAGTATTTGGTGAAGATGGTAGAATATATGAAGTACAAATCAGAACTCACGAAATGAATGAAATCGCAGAGCACGGAGTTGCTTCTCATTGGAGCTACAAAGAAAAAACTGATGGTTCAAAAACAAATGAATTAGAAAACAAACTAGCCGCTTTTAGAACATTAATAGAAGTAAACGATTTAGAAGGAAACACAGATTTCTTTAAAGACTTAAATGCAAGTTTAACAAAAGAAGAAATATACATATTTACTCCAAAAGGAGACATCATAGAACTTCCTATAGACAGCACACCTATAGACTTTGCATACAAAATACATTCAGAAGTAGGCGACACAACAATAGGTGCTTTAGTTAATGGAAAATTAGTAAGCCTTGATTACAAATTACAAGATGGAGACATAGTAGATTTAAAAAGAGAAAAAGGTAAAAGTCCAAGTAAAGCATGGTTAAAATTTGTTAAAACCGAAGGCGCTAAAAGTAGAATAAAATCTTATTGGAGTAAAAAAGAAAAAGAAAAAACAATAGAAACAGGAAAAGAACTATTAAATCAAGAATTAAAAAAACATAAACTTAATGAAAAAGATATAATTAATAGTGAAATACTTGAAACTCTATTAAAAGAATTAAAAGCAGACAGCATTGAAGATATTTATATTGGAATTTCTTCATTAAAATACACTCCTAATATAGTAGTTAATAAATTACAAAATATCATTAATCCAAAAGAAGATGATACAATTGAAAAATTACTTTCTAATACAGATATAATTAAAAATACAGAAAATGGTAAAATATTAATCGCGGGATTCGGAGATATCTTAACTCATTTAGCCACTTGCTGTAATCCTGTTTTAGGAGATGAAATAGTAGGTTATATCACAAAAGGAAATGGAGTCGCAATACATAGAAAGAACTGTAAAAATATAGACTTAACAAATGAAAGAATAATAACTGCTGAATGGAACGAAAAAGTTATGGATAAATACACAACACTTATTACTATTCATATCGATTCATCTAATGATAATCTAGTAAATATCCTAACACTCGCAACAAAATCAGATGTAGTTATATCTTCAATCAATAATAAAGGTAAAAATAAAAACGACGACATATATGAATTAATATGTAAAGTTAAAAACACAGAAGTTTTAAATAAATTTTTAAGAGAATTAGAAACTTTAAATTTTATTAACAAAGTAGAGAGGTAAAAAATGAAAGTTATATTACAAAGAAGTAAAAAAAGTGACGTAACTATTAATGGAACTATTAACGGATCTATTGATCACGGATTA
>CAOJDZ010000158.1 GCA_948433815.1 uncultured Clostridia bacterium | reverse complement strand
ATGGGACAAGCAGAACCTTTAAATAAAGAAATAAATCCAAATGATAAAGCAAAAATTTTAGAATCTGTTGAAAGTTGCCCTACAGAAGCAATTAAAGTAGAAGAAGTTAAAAAAGATAGTAATCTTTAAAAGAAAACTATCTTTTTATTTTTCACCCAAAAATTTCTATATTAACTTTACTTTAAACTATACAACTGTTTTACTTCTTTTGTTGATAACTTTCTGTATTCTCCACTTTTAAGACCAGACAAATCTAAAAAAGCATATCTTTCTCTCTTAAGTTTTACTACATCATAATTAAGTAGATTGAACATATCTTTAACTTGATGATTTCTTCCTTCAGTTATAACAACTTTAACATAACTTGAATCAGTTTTCTTATCGTATCTTTTTAATTTGAAAAGTGCCTTTTTAGTTTTAACTCCATTTAATAAAACTCCATCACTTAATTTTAATGCATCTTCTTTTCTAAAAAATCCTTTAACTTTAGCCATATATTCTTTAGGAACATCTCTACTAGGATGAGTAAGTATATTAGAGAGTTCCCCATCATTTGTAAGAAGTATAATTCCTGTTGTATCATAATCTAATCTTCCAACAGGATATACTCTTTTTTCCGTTTTAATTAAATCAACGACCGTCTCTCTTCCCTTTTCATCACTAGAAGAACTAATAACTCCTCTTGGTTTATATAAAAGATAATATTCCTTAATTTCATCTTTTAAAACTTGTCCATTTATAACTACTATATCTTCTCCATTTACTTTAGTCCCAAGTTCTCGAACAACTACACCATTAACTTTAACTTTACCAGACAAAATTAACTCCTCTGCCTTTCTTCTACTAGCAACACCACAAGCACTTATAAACTTTTGTAATCTTTCCATACATATCACGCCTTTTGGTGTAATTATAAGTTATTTTTTCCAAAAAAACAACCAACGCTTTATTTTAGACAATTTATCTTCTTTAGATAAAGCGTAAATATATGCTTCTTCTATAAACTTATTATCCACATATATTTTGGCACTTCCTACTATATCTCCCGACTTTACCTTACTCTTTTTCTTAAGTTCTATATTTACATTTATCTTGTCAAGTTCACTTTTGTTTAACATTACATATACATCATCTTTAATATATAAATGATAATTTTTATAATAGTCTTCCTTAATTACAAAAGTATATTTATCTAAAACTTTATACTTATCATACATATCAAAATACTTTTCATACATCTTTTTATGAGTATTAAATCTATCAGGATCTTTCATAGTAACGACAATTAAGTCTTCATAAGCTTTACTAGCACTTGAAACAAAAATATGACCACTATTCCCTGTATATCCAATCTTTCCACCAGTAGCGTATTTATATGAACTTAATAATTGATTTTTATTATACCATAAATGAGTTTCTTTAGTTGAAGTAAGAGTATATTTCTTAATCGCAGTAATTTCCATAAAAGTCTTATTCTTAGTCGCATATCTCATCAAAAGTGCCAAATCATATGCAGTACTATAATTTTTACTTTCATCATCGAGTCCATGAGGATTTTCAAAATTAGTATTCTTCATTCCTATTTTACTAGCAGTCTCATTCATCTTTCTAATAAATTCATCATATCCTAAAGTATTTGTCGCAATCACCATAGCGGCATCATTCCCACTTCTAAGCATAAGTCCAACTAGTAAATCATAAAGAGTCATACATTCCCCTTCGTCAATATATATCATTGAACCATACACTTCAAGAATCTCATCTCCCGCACAAAGAACACTAGTAGCATCCGCATTTTCTAGTGCCACAATCGCGGTCATAATTTTAGTTGTACTTGCGATTAAAAGTCTCTCATTAGCATTACTACTTCCTAATACTCTACCAGAATCTGTATCCATTACTACATAAGATTCTATTCCTTTTACTTCCATAGGCACTACTATTACTACTATAATCATTATAATAAATATTAACTTTTTCATTTCAATTTAATATATGAAAAAAAAAGAAATTTATGTCTATTAACTTAAATTAATCTTTTACTATAAAACAATGTTTATTTACTTCTTCTTTACCTAAAACCGCTTCATATAACATAAAACCATAATTAACTAATTCTTCATCTTTTCGTCTTGTATCTTTTAATGACAGAATACATGGAGAATAAAGAACATCAAATAAATCTAAATCTATATCTATTAATTTAAATCCAAGATTCTCCCAAAACTTTAATCTTTTTTCTCTAACTAAATTTTCTTCTTCGGTCTTTCCATTACCTAGTTTCTCTATTTCCCCATATATTCCTTCATAGCCATTAAAAAACTTTTTGAACTCTTGAATAGCCATAGTACCGTAATGTTTATTTTGATATTCCTTATAAATCGCAAAATACTCTAACCAAACATAAGGATTATTTAAAGTAGAAGCATACACTATAAATCCAACATTTATATCTTTATCCATAATCTTTATAAACTTAATAATGCCTTTATTAAATAACTCTTCTAATAGTGATAAAGGTTGTCTCTCGTCATAATCAAAAAGTTCCTCATAATAACTATTAACGCTTTTTAAAAATTCAGAATAATCTATTTCTTTTAATTTAATCATTTACTTAAACCTCTTTATTATATTATACCACTACTAGAAAAGAAAAAAGCAAATAATTTACTTATTTACTTTCATAATTATAAGTCCCATGAATTTTTTCTAATGTAGTTTTGTCGA
>CAOJDZ010000157.1 GCA_948433815.1 uncultured Clostridia bacterium | reverse complement strand
TATACAAAATAATGATTCAGTAAATGAAATCTCATTAGAAAATTTTCAAAATGAATTAAAAAAAAGAATTAAATATTTTAGTATATAAAAAGGTAAGTACAAAATCTGGACTCACCTTATAACTTTATAAAAGGGAAAATAATCTAAATATTAAGTTTCTTCCTGTTAATGAATTCAATTTATTATAACAATTATTAATGATTTTTTCGTTTGTATTATTATTTATGAAATCACATAAATAATTAAAATATTCTTCTGCTTTCTTTTCACTATCAAAATAATTATCTAATTGTCTAGTAATTATCTTATTTTTAAATTTTATTGTTATAAACACATTATAATTTGTAGTGCTTATATCAACATTATTATTAACTATACTATAAGAAATATTATCTTTGTATAAGTTTATAATCTTTTTAGTTTCACCATTATCATTATTATAATATTTTTCCTTATGCAATAATCTATCAATGGTTGTAACTCTAGACATTTTATTTAATTTTCTTTTAATTATTTTATCTAAACTCATTTTTTCAACTCTATCATTAACATAATTTTGTACATGATCCAATAGAAAGTAGAAAACTCCATTGTTTAGAAATGCACTATCAAAATCATCTCTTGATACTTGTATATCTTTTATTACTCCCTCTTTTTTTATTTTCATTTGATTTTGAATTTCAAATCCATATTTAACTATGTTTAAAGCACTTTTTATATTTATTTGAGTAAATCCTATTACTTCTTCGCCATCTTCTTTAAAATCTTTTAACTCAACTTCTAAAGGAAGTATATAAAAGTGCTGAAATTCTCTAATAAGCATACCATTATCCATATCACATTGTCTTGTACCACATTCAATTAAATCTTCAAATTTGACTTCTAGTCCAGTTTCCTCTTTTATCTCACGAACACAATCTTCTATACTTTCGCCTGCTTTTAGATGCCCACCTGCAGTAATTTCTAATAAGTCTTTATCATTTACTTTATTATGATTATGATTTTTTAACTGAAAATATACATTTTGAGTCACTGGATTAAAAATTAACACACCTACTACATCATGCCATAAACCTAACTTATGTGCTTTTCTTTTTTCAGACACTCCTTTAAAACTATGAATGTCATCATATACACTAATATATTCTAATTTCTTTCTAAATTTATTTAAAAACTCATTAGCATCTTCTAACATTAAAGAAAATTCTTTTTCTATATTCAATTGATATTTTTTAGCGATAAAGTATGTAATTATAAACATCTTAAATATTCTATCTTCTATAAAGTCATCAATGGTAGTAAATCCAACTCTTGGTTTACTAAATCTATAATCATATTTTTCCATTATTGCTTCATTTAATTGTCCAAACAATATAGGTAATGATAACCAGTCATCTTCTTTAAACATTTTTTTATTCTTAATATTATATAAATCTATATTCATACTATCGGCTAATGCTATAAGTTGTAAAAAGACATCAGATAATTCATCACCTAAATTATTAAAATCTCTATTTTTCTCACTAACTATTTCATTTTTATATACAACATTATAAATATGACCTATTTGTATACTTAATTCATTAAGAATTAAAAGCGGATTCCAATTACAACTTCTCGTAATAATAAAATCTTCACTTAATTTTATTGCTTTTTCATAATAATTATCTAAAAAACTAATTATATCTTTCATTATTACCTCCTCAATACTAATGGCTTAGAGCCATTTAAAGTAGAATTATATATATCATTTATACCATACCCATTATTATTACTTACTTTTACCCCTAAAATATGTGATAAATATGCAAGAGTTTTTACATCTAAAGAAATTCCATAAAGTTCTAACCCTTTTTCTCTATCATATTTATAGCAGTAATCATTTGTATTTATTTTTAATTTCTTTAATAATTCCTGTAATTCTCTTATTATTTTAGATTTATTTCTTCTTTGCTTTGCAAATTTTTCACAAATCTTTCTTTGTTCAGGGCTACAATGATTAAAATTCTCACATTCATAAGTAGTAAAATATTGTGATGGTTTACCTAAAATAGTACATAATGCACAGGTATTAGTTTGAAAAAATAATTGATTAGAGTCATATTCTTTATAAAAATAATTCCAAGCATCTTCAGGCCATATAGAAGTTGCTTTTTTTAATGTTTCTATATCAACATTATTTAATTCTTTCCAAAAATTTTGTTTTTCTAGCATTGTAGGGACATACATAAGTCCCATGGTTGCTGAAACAGGTGTGTATTGATGAACAAAATCTAATACTTCCTTTATCTTTTCTTTACTTGAATTTTGGGGAAGAAATGGTCGATAATAATGAACAATAGGTATACCTAATTTGTGTAAATTTTTAAAGTTTGATCTAATATCTTCATGATTAACGTTAGGTTCAATATCTTTATCTAGTCCAGAGTAACTTAAATATACAACTATATTTCTTCCGCTATCTTTCATACTCTTTAATTTTAATAAAACTATATCAGGTATTAAACATTTAGTAATTAAAATCAAATCATTTTTAACATTTTGTTTTTCTAATTCATTTAACGTATTTAATAAGTAATGAATATTATATCCTGTTACAAATATATCAGTGTTAGGAAATAAACATAGGGGTAAAGTTTCATCATAATAATCAAATTCTAATAATTGTTTAATTGTTTCTTCAGGTGTACTTAATATGTGAGGAGCACATAGATTTTTATTTTTATCCTGTA
>CAOJDZ010000156.1 GCA_948433815.1 uncultured Clostridia bacterium | reverse complement strand
CCAACAATTTTTAAGCTTTTTTCAAAAAACTATTGACTATTCATAGTTGGTCTCCATTATAATATTAGTTTATTTTTCTTTAAAATATTCTTTTTTCTGTTTTATTACTAAATTACTTAAGATTAGAATTCCTAATAAGTTTGGAATAGCCATAAAACCATTTACTGTGTCTGCTAGATCCCATACTAGTTCAAGACTAGTTAGTGCACCTATCATTATAAATACTAACCATAATATTCTTATAGCATATTTACTTTTTTCTCCAAATAAGTATTTAGCACATTCTTCACAGATATAACCTGAAGATGTAAGGCAAGTGAATGAGAAAAGGAATGAAACTATCATTATTAAATATCCACCTATTTGTCCTGGGAAGATTCCATCAAATGCACTCATCATTAATGCTGCTCCACTTGCTCCACTAGTCCAAGCACCACTTAATACTATTATTAAACCAGATATTGTATTTATAACCATTGTATCTAAAAATACTTCAACTGGTGCCCATAAACTTTGTTCAACTGGATGATTTACTTTTGCTGAACCATGAGTTATAGCGGCTGAACCCATACCTGATTCATTGGAGTACATTCCTCTAGCTAATCCATATCTTATTATTTGTGTTACAGAAGCACCAAGGAAACCGCCTGCGGCTGCTTGAGGTGTGAAAGCGCTTTTAAAAATTGTTACAAATGCATCAGGCACTCCCTTTATATTTAAAACTATAACAATTAGTCCAATTAGAATATAAAATATACCCATTGAAGGAACAACTATTTGACTAAATTTACCTAGTCGTTTTACTCCTCCAAATATTACAAATCCAACGATTATTATGAGTATACTTCCTATTATTATTGGTGATATATTAAATTTTGCATTTATTGCTTCTACTATCGTATTAGTGTCTACCATAGCAACGATTACAACATATGATAAAACTGCCATTATTGCATAGAAACCAGCAAGAAATTTACTTTTAACACCATCTTTTAAATAATACATCGGTCCAGTTTCAAACGTTCCATCCTTTTTTTCTTTTCTAAAGAGGATCCCTAGAGTGATTTCTGCGAATTTTATTGCCATTCCAAAGAAAGCAGCTATCCACATCCATACTAAGGCTCCTGGTCCAGCGGCTGCGATTGCAGTAGCAACACCAGCAATATTACCTGAACCTACAATTCCACCTAATGCGACAAGAGCTGATTGTAAAGATGATATGCTTCCTTTTTTATTTTCGTCTTCTTTTTTATTTGAATTTTTTATTTTTTTTAAAATTGCTTTTATTTTGGTTACTTGAATAAATTTAAGTCTTACTGAAAAATAGATACCAGTACCTAAAAGTAATAAAATCATAGGTATACCCCAGACTATATCGTTAACCATCCCATTATATTTTTCTATTAATTCTAACATATTTCTCTCCGTTTCTTTTTATTTTACTTTTAATCCTGGTAACAATTTTTTATAGAATGGCATTAAACCTATTTTATCTGGTGTATGTTCTGGTAATTGCCAAAAATCATAACCAGGCCAGTTGTTACCTTCTATAATACCAGGACCGTCTGGGCCTATATAAACATCCCATCCAATAAATCTTATTTGTGGGACTTCTAAAGCGGCTTTTTTTACTAATTCAACCGCCTCTTTTATATAAGGTAATTGATATCCTTCAAATTTAATTTTAGTATAAGGGTGTGTATCATAAACTATTAATTTAGAAGTGTGTGCTACATTTGTTATTTTTCCAGTTTCTATATCTACAGGACAAACTAGTCCATCATTTTCCATATTGTCTACATATTTACCTAAATTTCCTGATTTTGAAGTTACATATGCTACATGTGGAGTTCCATCATCTGCGACTACTGTAACTATTCTTAAAGAATTTATAGCTAAAGGATATAATTTATTTAGTATTTCATGTTGTATTATTTGTTCTTCTATAACACCAAAATTCTTTTCTTTATTTGTTAAATAATTATACATTTCTTCTAAATTTTTAAAGTCTTTTTTATCAAGACGTTCTATCCCTTTTCCACTCTCACCCACATTTGGCTTTGCAAATATTACATCTTTGTCTTTCATAAAATCTTTAAATTTTTCCAAATCTATTTCTTTAAGATCTAAGAATTCTCTATTTAAATAATTTTTAAATCTTTTGTTAAATTCATTTTTATTATGAAAAATATGAGAATATTCTGGATCATTGCAATATAATATTATTTTTCTATTTTTTATTCTAGAAACATAGGTTTTTCTCTGTTTATGATTCATATTGTAATAAGCAAATATGTTGTAGTCATTATAACCTGCTCCATATCTTATCATACAATTTATCATATCAAGGAATATTCCTATTTTTGATTTATTACATTTTTTATGAACTTCGTTTATTACCTCTTTCATTTTTTTTAAGCGCATGCCTTTTAATACTTTTAAATAATATTTCATTACAATCTCCTTACCTATATGTTGTTTTTATTATATCATGTAAATATTATTGTGTAAATTATAACAAGAAAAAAGATTCCAATAAAGGAATCCTAATTTTTATTATTATTCGATGATTTCTGAAACTACACCAGCACCAACTGTACGTCCACCTTCACGGATACTGAATTGTGTTCCGTTTTCGATAGCGATATTGCTGATTAATTCAACTGTCATAGTTACATTATCACCAGGCATTACCATTTCAACACCTGCTGGTAATTCGATTACACCAGTAACGTCT
>CAOJDZ010000155.1 GCA_948433815.1 uncultured Clostridia bacterium | reverse complement strand
TTAATACTAAAGATAATATCATACACACAATATTCAAATTACACTGTATAAAACAATTCATTCATACAAATTGATACAAATAGATAAACCCTAACTATAAATTACTGTTGCTTTTTCAATTTCCAATTTTCTTAAAAACACTTATAACACTACATATTTTATAAAAAATAACTCTCAATTTTCAATATTTACAACATTTTTCAAACTGCAAAAATTCTACTGCATATATTTTTTTAAATTGAATCGCTACTAAACGATTTCATAATTTTATATATTTTAAATTTCTATAATTGCACAAACACAAAATAAAACTGAACTACTATAAATTAAATAATCATATTTTAAAATTTCCCACTTTTTTCCCACTTTGAAGAATGGCTCTAATAAATGGATTATAAAATTTGAGAATTAAAAAATATGAAAATTTAAAAAATCAAAATTCTAAAATTTGAAAATATGAGAATTTAAAATTTTGATTTTTCAAAATAGAGTAATTAAGTAATAAACTGTATCTTGTTACTATACAATTGTTCCCAATTTTTTGGATTATCCATAGGACTTTCTTTTTCTTTTAGAATTCCCTTTTTATCTAACAAATAAAAGATATTATTTTTATTTGTTAACTTTTCACATTCTAGTAAAATTTCATGTTCTGTAACATCTTTATCATAAGCTATAATAATGTCTACATTTAAGTTAAGTATTTTTTTTACTTGAACAGAACTTAAAGAATGCCCACCAATTCCGACTGCGTTTTTAAATCCCATATCCCATAATTGCATTACACCTTTTTCACTTTCACAAATTATGATTTCGTTTTTTTCTTGTATGTAAGGTTGCGTTTTATATAGCCCATATAATATTTGCGACTTAGCACATGGATACAAATAAATATATTTGGGTTCTGTTTCTTCTCTTTCTTTATCTATACATTTCAAGCCATAGTAAGTATTTTTTGGCAATCTACCTTTAACGCCTACCAATGTTCCGTTTTCGTCCCTTATTGGTATGGTAATTCTATGTCTAGGAAAACCGCTCCAATCTGTTTGTAAATCAAAACCCAGTTCAAACTCATATTGTGTTTGTATAGAAATATTGTCTTGCTCAAATTCAATATGCCCCATTCTACCATAAGGGAGTAATGTATTTTCTGGAATAGGAGTTAATGGCTCTATAAGTTCTCTATGTTGTTCATATAGTTTTTTAATCTTTTTTACAAGCCCTGTAGATGTATCTTGATTTTTTAACTGATATTCACTTTCAAGTCCTACAATTCCACTTAACCACATAATAGCTTGCCTGAAATAGCATTTCTTGATAAAACAGACTAATGAAATAACATCTGAACAACCGTAAATATCTATTATATTTCTAGTGTAAGCTACTACATTAAGTGATTCGTTGTTGTAAATTGTAGTAGACTGCGGATTATCTCCGTCTGGCATACCACAAGTTATATAAGACTTATTATCATGCCATTTGATATGGTGCATTTCTAATTCTTCAAGTATTAGTTCTAGTTTATCATTTTCATATATGAATAACTTTAAATACAAATTTCATATTTTAAATCTAACCCCACGAATTCTTGTATAATATATGATATAATAAAATTCATGGGGGTACTCTAGTTATTCTATTTTTAACAATTCATACAAGTTAATTGTTAGTAAGCCTTTTCTACTATCATGTATAATGAATTTATCTGTTGTTACATTAATTATTGCTTGAACCAATCTACCAAAATTTTTGCCGTTTATAACCTATTGCCTGTTTAATTTCGGATATTTTAAAGATATATTCATTATCTATTAAATGTCTTTTTTTCACATCTTCTACTAAAAAATAGTACAAAAATTCTAAGAATTTGTTTAAATAAGATTCCTTATCCCTTTTATATTCTCCAGTGTACTCTTTTCTTTCTTGAAATAAATAATTGTTCTCATAGTCATTCTCTCTAATATCAAAATATTGGTCAAGATTACATCTTAAATGTTCCGTTATTTCTTCATTATCAAAAATATAAACATTTGGAATATTACTATTTCTGTAAGATGTTCTACCTATCTGTTGAATAGTATCTACTAACATTTCGTTACACATAATATCAGTTTTGGTGTATTTGTGCTTATTATCACTTAGAACAATACTTTTGGCTAAATAATAGGCTGGATTCTTGCGTAGCTGTCCTAAAAATATGATATTTTCATAGTCTGATAAAAAGTTTACTCCAGTTGTAAATTGTCCGAAATGTATTATTTTGTACATATCTTTATTACTTGTTAATCTGTCTGCTAACATGATTTTTAAATCTTGACCGTATTTAGAAAACGACTTGTATGTTACAATCAATGTTTTTAACCCTGTTTCTTCTATAATTTGGTCGCATTCTTTTGCCATTTTAACTATAATTTTACTATCTCTATGTAACACATGATTATTAATTGTAGACTTACTTAAATTGCAATAACTTGTTGGAATACATAAATTTATTGGTCGTGGAATCCTTACAATATTATTTTGCAAACTAACTTTTGACTTTGTGTACTCAATATCAATGTCTGCTGTTGCGTCAAGTAAAATAATGTTTCCAAAATCCTTTGTATATTTTAGCAAGTCTACATATCTGCCTATTGTTAACTCTCTTTTTTCATTCTTTTTACTCATAAATACTTGTGATGTTACGCAAACATCATATTTGTATAAATTTTCTAAAAATAGAAAAGTATCATTTATTGTTTGTCC
>CAOJDZ010000154.1 GCA_948433815.1 uncultured Clostridia bacterium | reverse complement strand
CACTCACTAAACTACTAAGTGAATTATTCATAGTTTGTGCTATTGTATCAACATCATTAGTAACCCTAGATAATAAATCTCCAGTTTGATGTTTATCAAAATAATTTAAAGGAAGCCTATTAACTTTTTTAGAAATTCTAGAACGAAGACCTCTTGCGAATTTATTAGAAACATCTGTCATACATAGACTTTCTATAAAGTTAAAAAGAGCACTACATAAATATAAAGTAACTAAAAATATAACAATTTTTTTAATCGCGCTCATATCCATGTGGGGTTTAATAACTTCTTGTATTTCGTCAGGTAATTCATCAATTACTTTATATATTTCTTTAGGGTTAGCCTCTTTATCAACATCTTTCATTACTTCAATAAATTCTAGTTGACTATGAACAGTAATATTAACCCCATCAATTTCAAAATCTTTAAGAGAATTACTATAGAAATTTTGATTAATCTCAGTTGATAATTTTTCCATGTTTTTGCTATTGATTATTAAACCTTCAGAAATCTTATCAGTTAATTTAGATAATTGATTAGGTGCAAATATTGATAAAATTGAACCCATGATTGCTAAAAATAATCCAATACAAATTAACAATCTATGTTTATTCATCTCTCCAAATAATCTTTTTATTGCTTCACCAAAGTTGTTTGCTTTCTCACCCATGTTCATTCCATGTCCCATAGGTCCTCTTTTTGGAGGGCGTGTATTAGTTTTCTCTGTCATTTTCTAATTCCTCCTTAGATAATTGTGATAACGCGATTTGTTTATACACTTCACACGAATCAAGTAATTCTTTATGTTTTCCCATACCCACAATTTTCCCGTTATCTAACACAATAATTTTATCTGCATTCATAATAGTTCCTATTCTTTGAGCAACTATTAAACTTGTTGCATTCTTAGTATATTTTTTAAGTTCACGTCTTAAAACACTATCAGTTTTATAATCAAGAGCAGAAAAAGAATCATCAAAAATATAAATTTCTGGATCTCTAGCGATAGCTCTTGCGATTGAAAGTCTTTGTTTTTGTCCTCCGCTTACATTAGTTCCACCACTAGCAATATGAGAATCGTACCCATCATCCATTTTGTCAACAAACTGAGTAGCTTGAGCAATTCTAATAGCGTCCTTTATCTTTTCTACTGTTATCTCTTTACCACTATCTCCGTAAGATATATTAGAGTTAACTGTCCCATCAAACATAACTGCTTTTTGAGAAACATAACCTAGCTTATTATTTAATGTTTCCTCATCATAATCTTTAACATTAACGCCATCAATTAATACTTCTCCATCAGTAGCGTCATAAAACCTAGGAATCAAATTAATTAATGTAGACTTACCACTACCAGTAGAACCTATAAAAGCAATAGTTTCTCCTTGATTAGCCTTGAAATTTATATTTTTTAATAAATATTCATCAGCATCAGGATACTTGAAGTTAACATTTTTAAATTCCACAGTTCCCACAAGATTAGTTTTATCTTTAAAGTCTCCAAATTTAATACTACTTTCAGTTTCTAACACTTCATTAATTCTATTAGCAGACACACTAGCTCTAGGAACCATCATAAATATCATCGCAAGCATCAAAAATGACATTATTACTTGCATAGCATAACTACTAAAAACAACCATATCTCCAAATAAAGTTATTTTATCAGCCATTAATGAATTATTTATCAAATAAGCACCTATAAAATAAATTCCTAAAGTTAAACCATACATCACTAAATACATAGTAGGCTGCATTATAGACATTGTCTTTTGATTAAATAATTGTGTTTTAGTAAGCTTTTCATTAACTTCCTCAAATTTATTCTCTTGATACCCTTCAGCATTAAAAGCGCGCACTACCCTTATACCAGTTAAATTTTCTCGAGTAGCATTATTAAGTTTATCAGTTAACTTCTGCACAATCTTAAATCTAGGTAAAACAATCATCATTAAAATACCTATAATACTTAAAAGTATAACGACAGAAATACCAGTAATCGCACTCCATTGCCAAGATTTATTTAATATCTTTGATACAGCCCAAATAGCTGTGATAGGAGCCTTAAGCATAAGTTGAAGACCCATTGTAATTACCATCTCTATTTGAGTTACATCATTAGTAGTTCTTGTAATTAAACTACTTGTAGAAAATGTTTTAATTTCATTAGTAGATAAATTTCCTATTTTCTTAAATAATTTCTCTCTAACTTTCATTGAAAAATTAGACGAAATATTCGAAACTAAAAATCCAGTAAAAATCGCAGTAGCCAAACTGCCAAAAGCGCATAAAAGCATATAGCCACCATTCTCTAAAATATCGCCCATTTTACTGCCTTCAGTTTGTACAAGTCTTGTTATCGCTGACATATAATCAGGCATCTTTAAATCTAACCAAACTTGAAAAATAACAAGACCTAATATAATTAAAACTGTAGCCCAGTCTTTCTTATTAAAGTTTTTTAATAATTTAAACACATACATCACCTTTCTTTAATTATTATGTTTAGCAGTTTATTTAATTCATATTTTGAATATTATCCTTCATTTTATTAATAACATTTATAAATATTTCTAATTCATTATCACTAATATTGTTAGTTATAATACTTTCTAATTCTAAAAACTTTCTCTTATTATTATCAAATATCTTCTTAGTCTCTTTACTAAGTTTAATCTCTTTAGTTCTATTATCAACTTCTGAAACACATCTTTCTATTATGTTATTCTTTTCCATAGTTTGTAAAACTTCAGAAATAGTCGCTCTCCTTAAATTAAA
>CAOJDZ010000153.1 GCA_948433815.1 uncultured Clostridia bacterium | reverse complement strand
AGTTTTGTTCAAATAGTTTATTTCTAGCACCCATATCTCCATTATTGCTTTTCATTACCAAATCTTCTTCATCCTCATCACTTGATGGTGCTATAAATTGATCTTCTGCTTTCAAAACATATGTTTTTTCAATAAACTTTGAATTATCAATTTCTTTTTTAGGGTCTTCATCAAAAGAAGAAAAATCAAGTTCACTATTTGAAACTTCTGTATTATATTCAGTTGTAGTAAAATGAATGGAGTTTATATCTTCCCTTTTAATAATATTATTTTCTAAATAATAATTTAATAAAGAAATGGTATCTTGTAAATCTTCCAATGTTTCAAAATAACATTCAACATTTTGTTTATCTTCCTTAATTTTTTCCTTTATATCATTTAGTTCTGTAAGTGAATACTTATCACATAAAATATCCAAGAATTGATATGCAATATCAAGATCAGTTAAATGATATGGATTGTTTAATATTTCATTTTTATTACGCTCTAGTATTTCCAATTTCTCTAGCAAATCTTTTTCTGGATATTCCCTATTATCAATTAAATCTTTGTAACAAGAATATACTTCATTCCAATTGTATACTAAAGGTATATCATACTCATCATTAGGATGAATTCTAATACCTCTAGAATCGTAATTAACCCATCCATACTCACCATTCAAATATACATAACTTCTTCCGCCAATTCCAAAACTTTCCTGTAATTCTTTTATCTTTTCTTTTTTATCTTGTGATGAAGTAATAATACGATATATTTGTTCATCACCTTTTGAAAAATTATTACCCAATTTTAATACATTAATAAGTTCTCTTTGTTCCTCATTTGTTTCTTCTAATGAAAAAAGTGAAGGTTGATAAGAAAAATCTTTAATATTTTCTTTTTTCTCTTCCAACACTTCAATTGAATTAGTTTTTATTTCTAATGAAATTTCTTTTTCTAAATCTTTAACTTCAAACATCATTTTTCTATAAAAATAATATGATGTATCTAATAAATAATTTAATTCGTCTTGATTTATATCTTCTAAAAAATTATCATTGATTAAATCTTTTACATCATAATTACATCTATTCAAAACTAATAATGCCGTTAAATTAGAAACAAAATGTTTTTCTTTATTAAAAAAACCATAATTCTTTTTTTCAAGATTTACCATACTTATATTATAAATAGTATGATAAAAAACGTCTCTATCTTCTAATTGTTTATCTATATTATTTAATTCATAATTATCCATTAAATAATTTGAAATTACACTTGTCTTTTTTTTATCAAATTTTGAAAAATCTATTCTTGTTCCCCAAGTTTGAGATATATCAAATACTATAAATGACCAATTATTTTTACCATACAAGCGATAACCATGTTCACCATTTTTTATTCTTCTTCCATTGTTGTTCCAGTCTTCAAAACTAGCAAATGCTTTACCAGAAGGACAATTTTCATATAAATACAAAACATTTTCAAAATTATAATAATCCGCTTTATAAAATTGAGATGCAAATTGTATAAATTTTAAAAAACTATTTTTATCTTTAGTTATCTCATTAATCACTTAACCAACTCCCCCACGATTATAGTTCTATATTTGTTATCATTCTTTTTACAAGTTATTAAAGTGATTATAGTTTTATCACTCATTTTATTTAATGGTGTATGGTCATACATACTAACATTATATTTATTAATTACTTTATAAGTGTATTTTGAATTATTATAATAAATATATATTTCTTCATCAGCTTTTAATTTGTATATATCTTTAAAATACGATACTCTGCTAGAACCTCTATGAGCAAACAAAATAAAATTTCCGTTTTCTTTAGTAGGCATATCAGAGTCAGGAAAAATACTAACATTTTTATTCATAGTACTATAACTAGAATTGCTCATAACTATACCAGTTTTAAGTGATATAGTTGGTACTTCTATAACAGCAACATAATTGTTAGTATCATTAACTTGTTCAACTTTATCTTCCTGAATTTCTTCTAATTTATTCTCATTATAATCATCAAAAAATTTTATTAACAATTCTTCTTCTAATTTCTCATGTGTTTTATTCAAAAATAAATTATAGTTTAATAGCATTAAACCACTTATAATAAATAAAACACTTATAACAAACATCATTTTCTTCATATTATTCCCCCATTCTTTATTAAATACTAATTATCATTTGACAAAGATATTTCAAATTCAGTAGCATATGTTTCTTCTAAACTATCGTTAGATTTTATTTTAAATTCATATAAATTTTCATCTATTAATTGACTTACATTAAAAATTTTATTTGCTGACAAAGGATTATAAAATCCTATAAATAAAATCACTTTATTATCTTCAGTAAAAAATTTAACTTTATTTTTTACTATTTCAATTTCAGGATTAATCTTTTCTAATAATTCTCCTAATTTTTTCTTTTGTGCAGTAGATGAAATATCACTAATTTTAAAGCCACGAAATTTACCATTTTTAATATCGTCTACAGTATAATAAGTATCATCTAACTTTTGTAAGTGTAATATTTCTCTATCAATATTTCCATCTTTATAACATTTAAATTTTTTATAAAAAATAGTATCTCTCAATATTGGATGCCCTATAATAGGAAATATAATTGTTTTAAAATGCAATTGTTTTATCTCATCAGCAGTTAGTAGTGGTCTCCCTATAAGACTTGTTCCTTTGCTACCACTAGCATTTGTTAGACTTAATGAGTAATTAATTGAATTACTTTCTAATGTTTTATTTCCTAGGCGTCTACTGATTGAGTCCGCTGTTTCTTGTGTGTTCGTTTTTAGATATTGTAAAC
>CAOJDZ010000152.1 GCA_948433815.1 uncultured Clostridia bacterium | reverse complement strand
TGATTATAGGTAAAGAAATATATAGAACGACAACACTAGCTGCTTTAGGACTTTTCAAAACATTTGATTTTATATTTACTAAACTAATAACATTTTTTAGTTATATATTTTATGCATTATTATTTAGTATAAAATGGATAGGAAAAATATCATATACAGTAGGTTTATTTATTTATAAGTATATATTAAAAACTATAGGAATAGAAATCTATTTACTTGGAAAAGCAATATATTTAGGAGCATATAAATTTATTAAACTAATATTTTATGAATTTCCTTTATTTATTGTTAGATCATTCAGTGATTTCTTTGATTTAATTGCTAAAAAACTAAAAACAGCATACGAAAGATTTATGTATTTTGTAAAACATACACCTAATAAAATACTTGATTATTTTAAAAACAAATGGAATAACCTAGCAATAGTAAAACATTATAGAAATAAAAGAGAAAGAGAACTTGAAGTATTATTAATTGATAAATTCAAAGATGCTGAAAGAACTGAAAAGAAATTAACTTATCAATATTTAGCAAAAAACAGAGAAGGCAAACTAATAAAAGGGTACTTCGCAGCACTTTCTAAACTAGACGTACACTCATATTTATTAGATGCTGGATTTGAAGTTTATGAAATCAAAACAAATTGGTGGATTAATTTCGCTCATGGTGAATCAAGATATCTAGATAATCAAATGAAAAATAAAGATCTTATATTTTGGTTAACACAACTTTCAACATATCTAAGAAGTGGAATACCTCTAACTGATGCAGTAAAAATACTAGCAGAGCAAGACAAAAGAAAAAAATACAAAAAAGTATATGATTCTATTATATACGAATTATCTATGGGAGAAGCATTTAGTGAATCCTTAAGAAAACAAGGAAACGTTTTTCCTCCATTACTTATAAATATGATAAAAGCAGCAGAATTAATAGGAGACTTAGAAAGCACACTTGACGATATGAGTGCATACTATGAAGAAAAAGAAGTAACAAGAAAACAAATGATAAGTGCTCTTACATATCCATCTATAATCCTAGTACTAGCAGTAGTAATAATATCATTTATGATGATTTATATAGTTCCTCAATTTGAACAAGTATATCAAGGTCTAGGAGAAGAAGTATCAGGCATTACTCTTACATTACTTAATGTATCTGAATTTTTAAGAACTAACATTATGTTTATCTTATTAGGCATAATAGGAGTAACACTTATATATCAATTACTATTTAAAAAACTAAAAGCATTCAGAACATTCATGCAATATATTTATATGCATTTACCAGTAATAGGAAAACTTATAATATATAATGAAATGAACTTATTCGCAAAAACATTCGCAGTTTTAAATAAAAACAACATATTACTTACAGATAGTATAGATATCTTAAGTAAAATAACTACAAATGAATTTTATAAAATGCTTATGTATGATACAATATCTAACTTACTACGCGGAGAAAAAATCAGTCTTTCATTTAAAGATAACTGGATAGTTCCACCTTTAGCATATTACATGATAACTACAGGAGAAGGAACTGGAGAATTAAGCACAATGCTTGAAAAAGTAAGTGAATACTATCAAAGAGAACAAAGAGCGCTCGCTAATACTTTAAAAAGTTTAGTAGAACCGATACTTATGATTTTACTAGCTGTAGTAGTAGGTGGAATAATGATCTCAATATTATTACCAATGTATTCAATAAGTACAGAAATACTTAAATAAAACTTAAGGGGGACAAAATAATGGAAGTAATAATTAATATAATGATTTTTATGTTTGGACTTTGTTTAGGAAGTTTTTACGCATGTATAGGATACAGAATTCCAAATGATATAAGCACAGTAAAACCAAATAGTTTTTGTCCAAAATGTAAAGAACCACTAAAGTGGTATATGAACATACCACTTTTTTCTTATCTTTTTTTAAAAGGAAAATGCGCATACTGTAAAGAAAAAATAAGTATATATTATTTTCTTACTGAACTATTAACTGGTGTGCTTTTTGTATCAAGTTACATATACTTTGGTTTAGGACAAAATTTCTATATAAGCATTATTTTAATAAGTGTACTCGCAGTTACAATAAACACAGACTTAAAATACTATTACATTAGTGACAGAGTTATAGTATTGAGTATTCTAAGTGAATTACTAATATACTTATACTATTTAGATGGAAGAGATATCATTTATTATATTGTAAGTGCACTTGTAATGTTTGGAATAATGTTTGGAGTAAAATTACTCGGAGATAAAGCATTTAAAAAAGAAAGTCTAGGAGGCGGAGATATTAAGTTAATGCTTCTAATAGGTTTAACTTTGGGAATGATAGACGGAATAACTAGCTTACTAATATCGTCTATAATGGCTTTAATTTTAAGCATACTAGTTATGAAAAAAAACAAAGAAGGAATAATCCCTTTCGGGCCCTTCTTAATAATAGGTACAATTATAATGTATATATTATCATATAATGGAATGACTATAATATAAAAGTGTTACCACTGTTCTGGTAATGCTTTTCTAATGAAACAAGAGGACTATAGTTGAATAAAATAAAATAACAGTTTTGCAAAAACAAAATATTTATGATAATATTAAAAAAGTAAGTAAAGTATATACAAATAGTTTACAGTTAAAACACAATTTTGTATAATGATTAAAGTAGGAAGGTGATTCATATGTCTTATGATGAAAAATCCATTAAAATTTTAGAAGGTTTAGAAGCAGTTAGAAAAAGACCAGGAATGTATATAGGTTCAACAGATAAAAGAGGCCTTCATCATCTAGTTTGGGAAATTGTAGATAATGCAGTAGATGAAGCATTAAATGGATACGGAAACCACAT
>CAOJDZ010000151.1 GCA_948433815.1 uncultured Clostridia bacterium | reverse complement strand
TGGCAAATAGAAGCTATAAGTAATATATTAAAAAATTCTTTAGATTATTCTAATAATGATAGTGAAATAAATATAATAACAAAATCTAATAAATTATATAGTACTATTATAATTGAAGATAAAGGAAAAGGAATAAATGAAAAAGATTTACCTAATATATTTAAAAGATTTTATAAAGGATCAAATGCATCAAATGATAGTATAGGAATAGGACTTGCATTATCTAAATCAATAATTGAAAAAAATAATGGAACTATTATAGCTGAATCAAAAGAGGGAGAAGGTACTAGATTCATAATCAAATATTATAAGAATTAAATAAATGTAAAAAATAAAAAAATCAATTGACAAACACAAGTTTGTCTTTTATAATTAGAATTACAAAATAAAGAGGTGAAAAAATGAAAAGATTATATGTTGACTTTGATGGAGTAATATTAAACACTAATCCTATATTATATGAAGAGGCTAAAAAATCTAATTATAGTAAAGAAGATAATGAATTTTATAAAAACTTTGATTTTAAAAAAGTGTTAAAAGATGAATACATTTTAAATGATAGTATAAATTGCTTAAAAAAACTTATTGACAGTTCTAAATTTGAAGTTAACATATTAACTCATTGTAGTTCTTTCAATGAAGGAATTGATAAAATAAGTTATATAAGAAAGTTCTTTAAAGAAATATCTGTTATAATATGTCCTAAAGAAGTGTCAAAAGCAAAACTTATTCACAGTAAAGATGCTATACTAATTGATGACTACTTAGGAAATTTAAAGGAGTGGGAAGAAGAAGGTGGAATACCAATAAGATTTTCGCCAGAATTAGAATCAAAAGGATTTCAAGTTATTAATAGATTAGATAAATTAATAGAAATATTTTAAAGTAGATAGAAAGAATTTACAAAGATAGTAAATTGATATTTTGTTTACACTGTCATGGAGGTATAATAGAATAAGAAAGGAAAACTTATGGAAATTAAAAGATTAATTCTTGAACCATTAGATAATAATTGTTACATTATAAATATAGAAGATGAGGCTATTATAATTGACCCTAGTGGAGAAGAAAATAAAATAGAAGAATACATAAAAGAAAAGAAATTAAAATTAACCGCAATTTTTATAACACATTACCATTTTGATCATATAGGTGCTTTAGATTATTTTTTAGAAAAATATAATGTAAAAGTATATGACTTTAAGACTATTGGTAAATTTAAAGAAGGACTATTTAAATTTAAAGTTATACCTACAAAAGGTCATTCAAAAGATAGTGTTTCATTTTATTTTGAAGAAACAAATGATATGTTTGTAGGAGATTTCGTATTTGCTGGAAGCATAGGAAGAATGGATTTAAGTGGTGGCGATGAAGAAGAAATGGTATATAGTATAAATACACTAAAAACTTATAATAAAGAAACTAAATTATATCCAGGACATGGAGATACTACAACATTAGAAAAGGAGTTAAAAGAAAATCCATATTTATGATAGCAGAAGTACTTATAGAATACAGCGTAAAACTTTTAGATAGAACTTTTGACTATTTAGTTCCAAATGAATTAAAAAAGGACATTAAAGTAGGACAGAAAGTATTAGTTCCATTTGGTAACAAAATAGTTGAAGGTTTTGTCATGGGTTTAAAAGAAGATAGTAATAATCAAGAGGAATTTGAGTACAAAGAAATAAAAGATATAGTGGAAAGCACTTTTTGTTTAAATAAAGAATTATTAGATTTAGGTAAAAAAATACAGGCTTTAACTTTATCAACATTAATTAGTGCTTATCAAGTAATGTTTCCTAAAGCACTAAAAGCATCTAATAAAACTAATATAAATATAAAAACAGATGTAATATGCTATTTAAACGAAGATATTAACATAGATGAATACATAGTTAATCACAAAAATAACAAAAAAGAAATAGAACTTATCAACAAACTAAAAGAAGAGACTGAGATAGAAAGAAAAAAAATATATTGTCCTTCTCTTAAGAATTTAATAGATAAAAAAATTGTGAACATAAAAAATATAGAAACTAATAGAAATGTAAATTATATAAAAGAAGCAAAACAAGAAATAACTCTTACTGAGTCTCAACAAAAAGCCTATGATGATATATTGTCTAGCAATAATAAGAATATACTTTTACATGGAGTCACTGGAAGTGGAAAAACAGAAATTTATATTAAATTAATAAAAGAAGTTCTTAAAAATGGAAAAACGGCAGTCATGCTTGTGCCAGAAATAAGTTTAACTCCTCAAATAGTTGGAAGATTTAAAAGTGAATTTGACACCAATGTAGCAGTTATACACAGTGGTTTGAGTGAAGGAGAAAAATTTGACGAATATAGGCGAATTGTAAAAAAAGAAGCTAGTGTAGTAGTAGGTGCTAGAAGTGCAATTTTTGCACCCTTAGAAAATATAGGTGCTATTATTGTAGATGAATGCGGTAGTGCTTCTTTTAAACAAGATTCTAGTCCAAAATATAATGCTATTGATGTAGCACTCATAAGAGGAAAAACACACAACGCTTTTGTAGTCATGGGAAGTGCAACTCCACTATTAGAACAATATGCAAGAGGTCAAAAAGGAGTATTTAAACTAATAACATTAAATTCTAGAGTAAGTGATAGACTTCCTAAAATAAACATAGTTGACATGAATGAAGAAGTAAAAAGAAGAAATTTCATAATAAGTAACGAATTAAAAGTTAAGTTAACAAATGTTTTAAATAAAAAAGAACAAGCAATTATTTTATTAAATAGAAGAGGTTACTCTACATTTATGAGTTGTGCATCTTGTGGATATGTATGGAAATGTCCACAATGTGATATCTCACTAATATATCATAAAAGTTCTAATAATTT
>CAOJDZ010000150.1 GCA_948433815.1 uncultured Clostridia bacterium | reverse complement strand
AATATCTCTAGTATTAGGTGTTATTCTATTAGTAAAAAGAAAAAATCCTAATTACTTTAATGCAAGACTTTTAGGAGTTTATACTATTGTAATCGCAATACTTTTACTCGCACACTTAGAATATGTTAAAGATAATAATATAGGTGGGTTTGACATATTAAAAACTACAATAGATAACTTAGTGGCTTCATTTAAAAGTGCTAATATGATTAGATATACTGGAGGAGGAATAATAGGTGGACTATTCGCAACTGCATTTGTTTCATTATTCGATATAACAGGAACTCTAATTGTCTGTGCTGTACTAACACTCTTTGGAGTAGTTATGTTATTTGATATAACATTAATAGATTTAATAAGGTTAATCACTAAACCATTTAAGAAAAAACCTAAAGAGAAAAAAGTAACTGAAAATGAATCTGAAGAAGAAAGTAGTGACGAAGTAGAAGAAGAAAAAATAGTTATAACTAATATTAATGAACTAACACATAAAGAGCCAGAAGTAACAAATATAAATAGTGTACAAGCTGAAAATAAAGTTCAAGATGAAATGGTATTTAATGAACGTACTCCAGTTGAAGGAGAATATAGACTTCCTCCAATTGATTTACTAGTAGGTAGTAAAAGTAAAGGTAAAGTAAACTCAACTGAATTTATAACATCTAATAATAAAATATTAGAAAGAGTATTTAATGATTTCAATATATCAGGAAGAGTAGTAGAAGTACATGTAGGACCTACAGTTACCCAATATGAAGTTGAAATAAAGGCTGGTACAAAAGTAAACAAAATACTTAGTATAAATAGAGAAATTGCTTTAGCCCTAGCCGCAAAAGATGTAAGAATACAAGCACCTATTCCTGGTAAAACAACTATAGGAATAGAAATACCAAATCCAGTTACAAGTGAAGTAAAAATGAAAGACATTCTTATAGGAATACCTAAAAAGTTAGATGGTTCTAAATTAGTAGCACCTCTAGGACTAGATATCATGGGTAACATACAATATTTTGAAATAAACAAAGCACCCCATATGTTAGTCGCAGGTTCTACAGGTAGTGGTAAATCTGTATGTATAAATAACATAATAACTTCTATTCTTATGCGTGCTAAACCAGATGAAGTAAAAATGGTATTAGTTGACCCTAAAAAAGTTGAACTAAACTGTTACGAAGGTGTACCTCATTTAATGAGACCAGTAGTTACTGATCCTAAGAAGGCCGCAGTCGCTTTACAAAAAATCTGTGATATCATGGATGAAAGATATGAAATGTTCGCATCCACTGGAACAAGAAATATAGGATCTTATAATGAATATATAGAACATCACCCAAATAAAGGTGAAAAACTACCATTCATTTTAGTAATAATAGATGAACTCGCTGACTTAATGATGGTCGCAAGTAAAGAGGTAGAAGGAGCTATTATGAGAATTACTCAACTTGCTCGTGCAGCTGGAATTCACTTAATAGTCGCAACCCAAAGACCTTCTACAGATGTAATAACAGGTTTAATAAAATCTAATATTCCAACACGTGTAAGTTTCATGGTATCAAGTGGAATAGATTCAAGAACAATATTAGATATGACAGGAGCAGAAAAATTACTTGGTAAAGGTGATATGTTATTCTTGCCACCTGGAGAAGCAGCACCTATAAGAATACAAGGTTCATTCGTATCAGATGATGAAATCAACAGGGTAGTTGAATTTGTAAAATCTCAAGGCCACGCCCCTAAATTCGATGAAAAGATGGCAGACTTAGAAAAAACACCAAAAGAAGAAACAAATACCTCAGGTGGAAATATAGAAGAGGGAGACGACCCACTATATAATGAAATAGTTGAATTTGCTGTAAAAACAGGAAAAATAAGTGCATCATTAATTCAAAGAAAATATAGACTTGGTTATAACCGTGCCGCTAGAATAATTGACTTACTAGAAGAAAGAGGAATAATAGGTCCTCAAAATGGTTCAAAACCTAGAGAGGTTTTAGTAAGATTAGATAATTCTAATAATGAAGAAGGGGGAATGTAAAATGGCAACATCACACATAGAATCAAACAAAAATGACATAGCCAAAATAGTTATAATGCCAGGAGATCCTAAACGTGTAGAATATATTGTGAAAAATTATTTAGAAAACTACAATCTAATTAATGAAGTAAGAGGAGAGTTAGGATACACTGGTTTCTATAAAGGAAAAAAAGTAACAATATTTTCAAGTGGAATGGGAATACCATCAATGGGAATATATAGTCATGAATTATATACTGAATATGATGTAGATACAATAATAAGAATTGGAAGTGCTGGAAGTTATACTAATGAATTAAAAATAAATGACATATTTTTAGTTGATAAAACTTATTCAGAAAGTAACTATCCTCTATATTATTCAAAATCTAATGAAAGAACAGTAAATGCATCAAAAGAATTAAATAATATTATAAAAACTACAAGTAAAGAATTAAATATAGATATAAAAGAAGGAACTTGCCATTCAACTGAAAGTTTTTACACAAGCGATTTTAACATTGATGAATTTAGAAAAGAAAATAACTGCGATTGTACTGAAATGGAATCATTTAGTCTATTTATAAATGCAAATAAACTTAATAAAAAGGCTGCATGTATTTTAACCATTTCTGACTCGTTAATTACTAAAGAAAAATTATCAAGTAAAGAAAGAGAAACACTTTTTAATAAAATGATACTTCTAGCTTTAGAAACAACTTTAAAAATTGAAAATTAATAAAATAGTATTACCAAAGTCTTGTATATTACACAAGGCTTTTTACATGTAAATAAAAATGTAAAACAAAAAATAAAAAGCGTTTTCATATAAATGTGTCGTATAAAGGTATAGGAGGCAGTTT
>CAOJDZ010000149.1 GCA_948433815.1 uncultured Clostridia bacterium | reverse complement strand
CCTAAAAAAGATAAATTAGCAGAAAAGAATATAAAACTCTGTATTTCTAAAAGTGTCGACAGAGATACCTTGATAGAGAAGTTAGAAGATATTGGATATAAAAGAGAAAGTTTAGTAACTAATACAGGAGAGTATAGTGTTAGAGGTTTTGTTTTGGATATTTTTCCTATTTTTGAAGATCATCCAATTAGGGTAGAATTTTTTGATAATGTTATAGATGAAATTAAATATTTTGATGAAAATACTCAAAGGTCTTTAGAAAATGTAGAAGAATTTATAATAAAGCCAATAGTAGATGAGTATCAAGATAGTTCTTCATCTGTTTTAGATTATGTTTTTAGTCCTATGGTAATATATCAAGATTATAATCAAATATTAAATGTAGAGAGAAGTATAATAGAACAGATGAGTCATTATGACGATAATATATCTATGTTTAGTCTGCAGGATATAAGAAGTGAATCTTTTGTTTTTATTGATACTATAGATAATAATAGTAAATACGATATTGTTATAAGTGCTAAATCAATTATTAATTATTCAAATGATAAAGAAAGATTTCAAGATGATATAAATTCGTCTAATGCATTTTTATGTACTACTGATAAACAGTTTTTGAATTCACTTAATGTTTCTCCTAGTAAAATAATAGATGTCGATTTGATTAATGGTTTTATATATAATGGTATATCATATTATTCTAAGAATGATTTATGTGAAGTTACTAAGAGGCTTAAATATAATACTGGTTATAAAATAGGGAAAAAGATAGATTCTATAGATAAATTAGAAATAGGTGATTATGTTGTTCATCAAACTAATGGTATTGGTGTGTATATGGGTATTTCAACTATATCTAAAAATGGATTAGATAAAGATTATATTTTAATTAAGTATAAAGGTGATGATAAATTATATCTTTCAGTTGATAATTTAGATAAATTATATAAGTATTCTTCAAAAGATGGTGCTAGGCCTGTAATTCATAAACTTAATAGTACAGAATGGCAAAAGACTAAAATGAAAATTAAGAATAAGATTAAAGATATAAGTGAAGAATTAATTAAAATTTATAAAAATAGAAGTAATTCTAAAGTAGAAGCATTTTTGCCAGATACACCTGAACAAACGGTCTTTGAAAATGAGTTTCCTTATGAAGTGACTGCGGATCAGTTAAGAAGTACAATTGAAATAAAAAGAGATTTAGAAAGTAATAAACCTATGGATAGACTTTTATGTGGAGATGTAGGGTATGGTAAAACAGAAGTAATTTTTCGTGCGGTTTTTAAAACAGTTATGAATAATAAACAAGTTATGTACTTGTGTCCCACAACTTTACTTAGTTATCAACAATTTATGTCTGCGCAAAGTAGATTTAGAAATTTTGGAGTCAATATTGCTGTTTTAAATAGATATACTACACATAAAGAGGTTAAGGATATTTTAGAAAGACTAAAAAAAGGCACTATAGATGTTATTTTTGGAACTCATAGATTGTTGAGCGGTGATATTCAGTTTAAAGATTTAGGACTTTTAGTAATAGATGAAGAGCAAAGATTTGGAGTTATGCACAAAGAAAGAATAAAAGAAATAAAGTCTGATGTTCACGTTTTAAGTGTGTCTGCAACTCCTATTCCAAGAAGTCTTCAAATGAGTTTAATAGGTGTAAGAGATTTATCTTTAATTGAAACTCCTCCTCTTAATAAATTGCCTGTTCAAACTTATGTCATAAGTTATGATCCATATTTACTTAGAGAAGTTGTATTAAAAGAAAAATCAAGAAATGGTCAAGTATTCATTTTATATAATAAAGTGGAAGACATGGATAGTTTAGTTAATGGACTAAGAAGATTAATACCTAAAGTGAGTATTGATTATGCACATGGGCAAATGAATAAAGAAGAAATGCAAGATGTGATGTATGAATTTGATCAAGGTAGTTTTGATGTGCTAGTTAGTACTACTATAATTGAAAATGGAATTGATATACCTAATGCTAATACAATTATAGTTATGAATGCTGATAGGTTTGGGCTTTCTCAACTTTATCAAATAAGAGGAAGAGTTGGAAGAGGAGATAGACAAGCATATGCGTATCTTATGTATGATAAAGCACGAGTTTTAACTGACACTGCTATTAAGAGACTAGATGCTATAAAAGAGTTTACTGAACTTGGAAGTGGGTATAAGATTGCAATGAGAGATTTAAGTATACGTGGAGCTGGGGATTTGCTTGGAAGAGAACAGGCTGGATTTATAGATTCCGTTGGTGTAGATATGTATATTGCGCTTGTTAATGAAGAATTGAGTGGAAAAGAAGAGGAAGAAAATGATAATTCTCTAATTAAGATAGATGATGTTGCTAATCATATTGGAGTAGATTATTCAGATGAAGATGCTATTATAATTGAACTACATAAAAAGATAGCAAGTATTGAAAATATGAATGATTTCAAATTAGTTTATGATGAAATAGAGGATAGATTTGGGAAAGTCGAAGAAAAATTAGAAATATATATGTATCAAGAATTAGTAGAAAAATACATAAATAGGTTAAATATAAAATTGTTAATTAATGATAGAATGAAATTTTCTTTTAAATTGGAAGAAGATTTATATAAACATATAAATGTAGAAAAGTTATTTATTGAGTCTACAAAAATATCTACTAGATTTAATTTTGCATATAGAGGGAATGCAATTCATATTACACTTTCTAAACTTAATTTAGAGAAACATTATTTATATTATATTTTTGAACTTTTAAATTATATAGAAAAAACTAAGAATAGTTAGTATTAACGTTCTTAGTTTTCATTTGTTTTTAATCTTTCTAATACATAATAACCATTAATCATTTTTCTGTATACATAATCTCCACTTTTCATTCTACAATTATGTATTCTTTATTTT
>CAOJDZ010000148.1 GCA_948433815.1 uncultured Clostridia bacterium | reverse complement strand
CTCCATTATTAATATCGAAAATAAAGGAATTGTAAATGTATTGTTCATATTCTCTAAAGAGTTTTAAAGCACGTTTCATTTTATCTGAAATAAGTGGATTAGGATGAGTAATAATATTCTTAAATTTATTAAACTCTTTATCTTTAATAGAATTAATAATACCTTGATAACAATTATAATCAGCTTTAAGAGTTTTATCAGTATTGATAAGGAAAGTAACAATTTCTTTTTGGGATAAATGTTTTCTAAAATGTTTAGAATAAATTTTTTCGTCAGAAAGATCATTTTCATTTTTAAGAATAAGTTTCCAATAATATTTTAATTTATTATAATTAGGATTGGATTTATGACATAATTTAACTCTAGTGATATTTAAAGAATTATAAACTTGAGTAACAATATGAAATCTATCAATAACAATAGAAGCATTTTTAAAAAGTTTTTTAGAAAGATAAATATAACCTTTATAAAAATCAATAGAGATTAGTTTTACTTTTCTGCGTTCAGATAAAGGATAACGTTTAAAATAAATTTCTAAGTCAATAGATTTTCTAGAATCTAAAATATCAAAAATATTACTAGAGTTATTATCTAAAACGATAAATGCCATTTTACCTTTAGTATCTTTAGTAGCTTTAAATTCATCAAAATTCATAGAAGAAGGAAGATGAGGATGTCTAAAAACAGTTTTAGAAGAAATATCATTAAGAATTTTATCAACATAAGATACAGAGACATTAGTTCTTTTGGAAATATCTTTTTCACTAGATTTAGACATAAGTTCAAGTTTGATTTGGAGAATGGTATTATTCGAGATATTTTTAAATCTATCAACTAAATCAGTTTGAGCAATAAAAGTATTGTTACAATGTTTACAGAGAAAACGTTGTTTATGAAGAATAAGCAGAGAAGAACAATTAGAGATTTTAGGAATTTTAATTTTACAATTTTTTCTAAAACCCCATTTAATAATGTCATTAGAGGAAGTATTAATAACACCACATAAAGGGCAAGAAATAGGTTTATAGGTTAAAACAGCTTCAATAATATTGTAATTTTTTCCTTTAATAGAAGTGTTAGTCATCTTATCAGTGAAAATAAATATATTTTTATCTTTAATATTTAACAAATTTAATATATAATCATTATTAGACATGTAATCACAACCTTTCAATGTTTATTCGTTAATTACATTGTAACAGATTACATGTCTTTTTTGTTATTTAAAAAATAGTGTTATATTTCACCAACACTATTTATAATACAACCATTTAATTATTTTCTGTTTTTTATTTTCATATGCTATAATAAAATTAAATAGAGGTTTGTATATGAAAAAAATAATTATTATATGTACTTGCTTAATATCTTTAATTCCAATTAGTTTAAACGCTGTATCAGTTGGAGGTGCTTCAGTAAGCGGAAATAATGAAGTTACTATAGGAGAAGAATACACTTTAAAAGTTAATCCTAATATAAACGGTTTCACCCCAGGATATGATTCAACCATTGGCTACAATGTAGCATTTATAGAAATACTTTATGATGAAGATGTATTGTCTTTACAAAATGCAACTATACCATATTTTTTAACAGATTTTAACAGTGATGAAGCAATAAAAGGAAAAGGTCACAGAATAATAACCGCAGTAATAAATGATGAATCAGCACCTAATTTATGCGCTTATGACATATTATACTGTGGACAAATACCATTGGATTTAAAATTTTTCGCTAAAAATACAAAAGTATCATCTACCAACATAGAAATAAGAAACATAACTATAGTTTATTTTGATTTTAGTAATATTAATGAAGCTGAATTAGAAAATATGACTGAAGAAGAACTAGAAGATTTTTTTCTAAAGAAAATACAGACTATATATAAAGACGTTAAACAAACTAAGACAATTAATATAAAAAATAATAATGTAGATACACCTGTGAAAGAACCGGACCCAGTTCAAACTACTCCTCCAAGTTCAGGTTCAATAAAACCAGATAATATTAAAGTGCCTACAGTAGAAAATAATTCTAATCAGGCAGTAAGTAAATCTTCTAACTCATATCTTAAAAAGTTAGAAATCCAAAATTATAATATAGATTTTAATAAAGATGTAAAAGAATATGAAATAACAGTAGGTAAAAATGTTAATAAAATAATAGTTTCAGCAGAAGCAGAAGATGATAAAGCTATCGCAAGAGTAAAAGGAAATGATGATTTAAATGCAAGCGGTAATAAAGTCACTATAGAAGTACTCGCAGAAAATAATACAACTACCACATATACGATTAATATAATTCACAAAGAGGAAGAAACAGAAGAAGAGGCCATCATTGAAGAAAAAAAACCACAAAAATTAACAGTGGATAAAAAAATAATAAAACTAATGGTAGGTTTAATAAGTGGAATAATATTAATAGGAATTATTATAATTCTTTCCACAATAAATAAAAGAAGAAAATTAAATAAAATGTTCGATGAATTATAAAAAATATAAAATGTATAAAAATGTAAACAATAAATCAAAAAATGTTTTGAAAACAGAAAAAATTATATAATAAAATTAGGAGGAAAACTTTATGACTAACGAAGAAATGATATTGGCATTTAGAAGGTTAAATGAAGAAGTAGAAGATTTAAGAAAACTTATCTCAGAAAAGGATAGAATAATAAATGAACAGAACCTTACTATTATGAGATTAAACCAAGAATTATCTAAAAGAAATTCAAATGAAATAGAACAAAGCGAAGAACAAGTTAGCGAGGCCAGTAAAGCATTTTTATAAGAAAAAAACCTTAGAAATAAAATTCTAGGGTTTTATAATATTTTATCAATTATTCCATAATTTAATGCTTCCTCTGCATCCATAAAATAATCTCTTTCAGTATCATTTTCAATCTTTTTTAATGG
>CAOJDZ010000147.1 GCA_948433815.1 uncultured Clostridia bacterium | reverse complement strand
CATCTAATGTAAAATTGCTTTCTCCACTAAGTCCTAAGTATTGGTATAAATAAGGATTTAAAGATACTAAACTATATTTATCATAATATTGTCTATTTATTCTTCTATTCAAATCTCTTGAATCTTCTTCTAAATATTCTATACTACTCTCCAATGATTTTACTGGTCTATTTCCAACATTATAACCAATTCCTAAACCTATACATGCACTTAATGCAAGTGATATCAATCTTTTTTTATTCATATTTCCCCCTTAATTAATTATAATTGTACTAAAAAATATCCAAAAAGTCAATGAATACTTTTTATGCTCATTATTCCACTAATGAATTTTGTTTACTATAAATAACTTTAGTAGCACTTCCATCTGTTAAATGAATATCAGTAACTTCCATTCCATTAACAGGTATTGTAATTTCAAAGTCACCACTTTTATACTTCTTTGAAACTAAAACACTTGTAACAGTAATATAAAGTTCATTTCCTACTTGTGTATAACTAAATTCTTTATATGCACGACCAGAATCACTATATTTTCCTTTAACTAATACTTTTCCAGAACCTACAGTAACTTTATCAATAACAATATCATCATAATTATCATTACCAATCACAAACATTTTAAAATAAACAAAAACTGAAACTAATAAAATTATTCCTAAACATACTATAGATACTTTAACAAACTTATTCATTTAAAAACTCCTTTAACTCTTCTTCCCCCCATATAGTAATATTTAACCTAACTGCATCATCATACTTTTTACCTGGGTCACTTCCCACTATTACTATATCAGTTTTTGATGAGACACTACTACTAGTATTCCCACCTCTATCTTCTATAAACTTCTTAATTTCATCCCTAGATATAAATGGAAAAGACCCTGTAATAACTACACGTTTACCACTAACTCTATCATCTTCTGATAAATTAAAATCTTTATAACTTGTATTTATACCAAAACTTATTAATTCTTCTATCTCTTTAACTTTTTCATCATCTTTAAAATAACTTATAATACTATTAGCAAGTATATCTCCAATATCTTGAATCGCTACCAAACCTTCATAACTAGCATTCATCAAACTTTCTAAACTTCCATATTTTTTAGCAAGAACCTTAGAAGTTTTTTCACCAATACCACTTATACCAATAGCATTTATTAATCTTTCTAAACCATTAGATTTACTCTTTTCTATATTTTCTATTAAATTATCTACACTTTTATTCCCAAATCCTTCTAAAAGAATTAGTTCTTCACGCTTATCTTTTAATCTATAAATATCACTAAATCTCTTTATAAAACCAAAATTATAAAAATCTTCAATAATTCTTTCTCCTAAACCATCTATATTCATAGCTTTTCTACTAACAAAATGACATAGACTTTCAATATTTCTAGCAGGACAATTAGGGTTCTTACAAAAACTTCCAACTATTTCATCATCTTTATGTAAAACGCTTCCACATATAGGACAATGAGTAGTCATCTTAAAATCTTTTTCGTCTCCAGTTCTTCTCTCTATCTTTGCTTCTACAACTTCAGGTATTACATCTCCTGCTTTTCTAATTGAAACTATATCTCCTATTTTTAAATCTTTAGAAATAACATAATCCTCATTATGAAGAGTAGCCCTGCTTATAGTAGACCCTGCGACTATTACTGGTTCTAAAACAGCATTAGGCGTTACTTGTCCAGTTCTTCCCACTGTAAAAATAATATCATTTAATTTAGTAAGAACTTCTTCAGCTGGAAACTTATATGCAGTAGCCCACTTAGGATATTTAGCCGTAAACCCAAGTTCTAACTGATCGTTAATATTGTTTACTTTAATAACAACCCCATCAATATCATAAGATAAATCTTTTCTTTTTAAGCCTCTAGTTTCAATAAAATCTAATATACCATCAACATCACTCACCAAAGCATTCTCTGGATTAGTCTTAAATCCTAATTTCTTTAAATATTCTAAAGCTTCATAATGAGTTTTAATCTCGTAGTCAAGCGGATTAGGAATATGATAAATAAAACAGTCAAGCCCTCTCTCGGCTGCAATTTTACTATCAAGTTGTCTTATACTTCCTGCGGCTGCATTTCTACAATTTTGGAAAAGTGGAAGACCATCTGCTTCTCTTCTCATATTAAGTTCCTTAAGAACTTTCTTTGGCATATAAATTTCACCACGAACTTCTATACTAATAGGTTCTTTTAAAGAAAGGGGAACGGTTTTTATAGTTTTAACATTATTAGTAATATCTTCTCCAGTTACTCCGTCCCCTCTAGTAGCCGCAGTTATTAATTTACCATTTTCGTAATTTAACGAAACGCTAAGTCCATCTATTTTTAATTCACATACATATTCTGGTTTAACACTATCTTTTTTTATTTTCTTATCAAAATCTCTTATCTCTTCTTCATTAAAAACATTTGATAAACTCATCATAGGAATTTTATGAGTATGCTTTTGAAAGCCTTCTAATACTTCCCCACCAATTCTCTTAGTAGGAGAATCATCTCTAACATACTCTGGATACATTTCTTCTAAAGTTATTAACTCTCTTAAATATTTATCGTATTCTTGATCAGTTATTGTAGGATTATCTAGCACATGATAATTATAATTTGCTTCATTTAATACTTCAACTAACTCATTTATTCTGTCCATTCTATTCACCTATTAAAATTATACACAACATTTTAATAAAAAAAAAGTGAATATAAATACCATTCACATTTTCATTTTAATTTTATTGTTTATTACTAAAATAATTAACGAAATACAAAAAATTACCAAGTAAACAAATTTATATCCTATATTAATATATCCATAAATTAACATTAACAAATTAAATAATGAATGACTTACAATAGTATAACTTATATTTTTGGTTATTAAATATATAACTGAAAAACTTATCGCAATTACAAATATAAATATAGATTCATAATTA
>CAOJDZ010000146.1 GCA_948433815.1 uncultured Clostridia bacterium | reverse complement strand
GGATCTGTCATGAAGTGACTGAGGGTTCTTGTACAAACACAAATTTAACTATCTCCATTTCTTTATTTCAATAAATTGTTATCAAATTTATTTATACTGCATATAATGTATTATTGCTATTGATGAAATGTAAACACTTACAGTTAATTTATATAATAAACTATTTTATCCTAAACATTAGGCTAAATATTTTTTGTATAACCCTTGACTTTTTTGTTTATATTTGGTATTATATTTAAGCATTATTTGTGTGTAATATGATACATTTATATAGTAATATTTAATTCGTATTAACACAAAATATAACACTGTATAATCCTCAAAATTATTCGCAGGTATAGTTTAGTGGTAAAATAAAACCTTGCCAAGGTTTAGTTACGGGTCCGATTCCCGTTACCTGCTCCAGACATTAATTGTTTAATTTACTATTTATGGCGCCTTAGCCAAGCGGTAAGGCACGAGTCTGCAAAACTCTGATGGTCGGTCCGACTCCGACAGGCGCCTCCAACAAGTACATTTTATATGGTGTTATGTAATCTTATAGAATGTTAGAAAGTCCCTAAAAATAGGGATTTTTATTTTTTCCTTTTTACTCTGTTTTATATAAAATTATTCTGTTGGTATTAAAATGGTATTAAAATTAAAAATAAATGGTATTAAAATGGTGTTAAAATTAAAACGGTATAACTAGCTTGTACCAACTAATATACCGTTTTAATTTACTATTTTAATATTTTAAATTGTTTTCTGTGCTATATCTATGTAGCTTGTCTAGTTCATTATTTTTAAATCTTTCTAAAATATGTCCGTAAGTTTCGTTTACTTGTTCGACATTGTCCCCTATTAAGTCAGCGATAGTTTCTACTCTCATTCCAGCTTCTAAACATCTTGTAACAAACGAATGCCTTGCTTGATGTATGTAACAGCCGTCAGGGTCATAATCTTGTATATGTAATTTACGGCAAATTCTTTTGAATGTAGTAGTTACTTGTGAATGATTTATAAATTCTCCATTTTTATTGCAAAATACAAAGTGCCTAGTATTTTTATCAAATGTTTTAGCATGTTCTATTTGTTCCTTAAAAATATCACTTATAACATTTTTTGGTGCTACATTAAATGGAATATGTCTTTCGTCAGGTAGTCCTCTCCTTTTTCTTTTCTTAGAGTTTTTTGTACAATTTCCCAAAATAAATTTGTGTTTCTTTCTAGTAATAGTCTTAGAAATTATAAAAAAATCTTTTTCAAAATTAATGTCGCTAGTGTACTGTTTTGTGTCATAACCTGTTTGCAATGCTAAAATTTCTCCAATTCTTTGTCCGCATGCAAAAGCAAGTTTTATTATATTTTTAAATGTTGTGGAATCCATTGTCGACCTTATATCTGTTAAATTATCATGCGTATTAATGTAATCTAATAAAAGATTTTGTTCGTCAACTTCAAATGGTCTAGCAAGTTTTACAGGCAAACTACTAACAACAGAAATTAAGTTTTGACATGGGTTTTCTTTTACAATACCTTTTGCAATAGCATATTTAAAACCAGCATTTATTTCGTCTTTCTGTTTATCAATTTCACTTTGAGAATAACTATCTTTTAAACTGTTCAAGAATGTTTGAATATCTTGTGTTGTTACCTTTTGAATTTTTTTGTCGCCTATGCCAAATAATCTTAACTTATTCCTTATATTTTCATTTCTTCCATCTGTATTGTCATTTATGCTATTAGCACTTAGTTTGTCCTGATTTTTGTTTGCAAGAACTTCAAATAATGTAGCACTTGATTTTTCTATAAAACCGCCATTTTTAGCTTTATCTATATTATTTTGAGCGTCTTTTTGTGTATCAAATTTTCCTAAGTATTTTCTATTTCCAGTTTCTCTTGAAGATAATGCTGTTATATTAGTGTAAATATAGAATCTATCACAATTCTTGTCTGTACATGCTAAACATTTTGAACACTTTTTTGTTCCTACTCTATTGTCGCAAATACTTCTGTCAGTACATTGTGAACATATTTTACACATTTCTTTTTTGCGATTTTCTTTTCTATCAACTTTTTGCAATATAGTTGATACTGTACCTGTTCCATTCCTATTTTTACTTTTACTATTTTTTCTTGGTCTTGCCATTTCTAAAATTCCCCCTTAAAATATCTGTTTACAAATACTTTAAGAAGATGTATAATTAAAATACAAATACTTTCTTAAAGTAAGTGTTTGTGTGATAGGTAATGTAAAAAAATGTTTGCGAGACGCTTTTTACATTGCCTTTTTTAAATAAAGCATATAATCTTTTAAGTATCTTGATTAATGAATACTTGAACTACTACTCCTAATACTTTTATTGTTCCATTTTTTATTTCCGTTTTTGTAAAACTTTGCGGATAATAACTAGCATTAAGTGGTTGCAAGATTATTCCATTTTCATTTTGTATAATTCTTCTAATAACTGGTGCTTGATTATCAATACTAACTAAAACATCTTGTGAATTTTTAAAATCATTTTTCAATTCTATAATTACAATATTTCCATTTTCATACTTAAACGACATTTCGTCATTATCTATTCTAATTGCTATATGTTTAGTATTTTCTCTTTTCATGTTAGTTGCTAATTCTATAAAATTATTACAATCATTCATGTTTTTCTCTATATTAGCAGAAATATTTTCAATTAACGGAACAAAATATTTTATTACTGGAGAACTAATACTAATTTCTTTCAGTGCTTGTGTAATCATATAATAGTTGCTAATACACAAATACAATAAGATATAACTAAGATATTCAATTACAGAATTTTTAAAGATAGCTTGTTCATATTCTCCATACATAATATTGTGAAAAAATGTTATTGTACTATTTAAAATCTTTTCAGCAATGTCTAGTATTTTAGTATCTTGACTTAATGTATTAAGTATATCTCTATTAACTTTTACATGTTCAGCAGATGTCTTTT
>CAOJDZ010000145.1 GCA_948433815.1 uncultured Clostridia bacterium | reverse complement strand
CATTCGTGGTATAAAATATCTTTTAATACTAACATACTGTCAAGATTATTATAATTGTATTCACTTTGTAAATTATTAAGCATTTTTCTTATTTCTTTTTTGTATTCGTCTATATTAACTTCATTTTGATATTTTATTAATATAGGATATTTTTTGCCCCAGGCATTTGTCCAGTTAATTATTTCTTCTTTTTCTTCATCTGTATTTTTTATTATCTCTTCTATTTCTTGCAAATCTGTATCAAAGTCTATTAATTCATCTAAAGTTAGGTTATAAAGTTTTGATAATTTTTTTGACTGATAAATGTCTGGTAAAGTTTCGTTTGTCTCCCATTTAGATATTGTTTGTCTACTTACACCTAATTTTTCTGCGACTGTTTCTTGTGATAATCCTGATTTTTTCTTGCTTCTTTTAAATTATTTCCTAGGTTCATTTTATTGGTACCTCCAAATTAAGTGTAATATTTTATGATGATTTTTTCTATCAATTTTATTATGCAGTTTTGCTAAATTTATTAACATTGTTTTATTGGATGTCTAATTACTGTTTTTAATTTAGATTTATCACATCTTCTTGGATCACTTAGATATATTTCATGGTGATAACGTTTATCATTAATGTCTAATATGTATCCTTTTTCTTTTAAGAGATTACTCATTAATTCTACAGTTTCTGGTTCATTATCATAAGGTCCTATGTGCATACATTGTACACATAATCCTTCATCATATGTTAAGAATTCTACTTTACTAAAGTCTTGTTTCTTTTTGTTTGTTGCTTCTTTTATAGCCCACTCAAAGTCTTTTTTTGTTACAAAGTCTGGAAGTCTAATAAGTGATATAAATTCCATATCATCTTTTCTATTATAGTCAAATCCTTTTGTATCTTTTTGCCACCAGAATCCTTCTAAAGGTGGGACTACATAGTCAAAGTATCCGTCTATTTTATATGAACCTTTATAACTCATTTTTATTGTGAAAGCTACAGCATATAATAATCCTATACTTTGTTTATATTCTCCGTCTTCATCGTTTGGATTTCCTTTACCTCTCACTGCTAAATAATTCATGCACGGCACTTCTATAATGCTTGGTGTGTTTTTTGGCATATAAAATTCTTTATATTCTTTTTTATAATCAAAAGACATGTTTATAACTCCTAACTTATTAACAATTTTATTCTTTTATTTTAAAGTATTCTTTACCTACTCCACATATAGGACATTTAAAGTCTTCACTAAGTGTTTCACCATAGTAAACATATCCACATACTGTACATACCCAAGCACACTCTCCTTTTTCTGTTTCTACTTTTATGAGTTCATCTTTGTGCTCTTGATAGTGGGCATAAGTCATAGGTTCATTATCTTTTTCTAAATCCGCTTCTATAAGTTTACCAATGAATAAAGTATGTGTATCATTTTCAATTCTGTCTACTATTTCACAAATCATATATCCTAATGAATTTTCTATAATAGGTAAATTCATTTCTTCTTTTGTTTTAACGCTTTCAAATTTATTAATATCTCTCATAGAGTTAAGTCCAAAAGTTTTTATAATTTCAGGGTCTACGTCTAAACCTAAAACAGATATTGCGAAAGTTTTATTTTTCTTTAATAGTTCATTTGTGTTATTGGTTTTCATTACTGCGACAGATATAAGTGGGTTATCTCCTGCGCTTATTTGAGATACTGCATCTACAATGCATCCGCCATTTTCTGTTGTTAATACATACATTCCTTGTGATATTTTTCTTGTTATTTTTTTATTTTTCATTAGCTTCTAGCCGCCCCATCTACTGATAAAATGTTTCCTGTGATATAAGTAGCCATATCGCTTGATAAGAATAGAAAAGCATTCGCTATGTCTCTTGGTTCCCCTATTCTTCCTAGTGGAATTGATTTAATAAGTGGTGCGATTTGTTCTTCTGGTAAGTTTGCGATCATATCTGTTTTTGTTACACCAGGCGCTACTGCGTTTACTCTTATATTAAATGGTGCTAATTCTCTTGATAACGATTTAGTTATTCCGTTAACTGCGAATTTACTTGTTGGGTATCCTACACCAGAAGGTTGACCATAAATACTTACCATTGAGCTAGTATTTAAGATTACCCCGCCTTTGTTTTCTTTCATATATGGCACTACTGCTTTTGTCATATTAAATATAGCATTTACATTTATATTCATTATGTTAGCGAAGTCTTCTGATGAAGTCTCTTCTATCTTTTTATTAGCGGAAATACCTGCATTGTTTATAAGTATGTCTATATGACCATATTCTTCAACTATTTCTTTTATTATTTTTTCTATTTCTTCATAATTATTTAAATTAGGATAATATCCTTTTACATTATGTCCTTCTTTTTTTAATTCTTCTACTGCTTTTAGAACAGATTCTTCTTTTGAACCAAATAGGATTACTTCAGCATTATTTTCTTTAAATACTCTTACTGTTTCTAAACCTATTCCTCTAGTTCCTCCTGTAATAATTGCTACTTTATTTTTTAACATATTCTCTCCTTTATAACTCTATTTATCTTTTTTATAAATTTTTCCACAAGATTTGCATGTGACTTTCATTTTATAACTACTTACTTTTTTATCTAGTATAGTTATTAATGGTTCGCTATCTTTGGGACAACAAAATCTATTTTTTATAGTTATTAATTCTTCGTTAGAGTTTTCGCCTAACTTGGTATCTATAAAATCTAAATATAGGCTTCCTTGATTACCACAGTTACATTTATAAGTTAGTTCTAAACTATCATAAGTTTGATAGCATAAGTAACCTATATTTTCATTACATTTGTCACAATACATCCATCCACCATAATTAGTGGCTAGTCTTGTGTTTTCTAATTTTTTATTTTTTAATACTCTTGCCATATTTATATTTCCTTTAAGTTAATTTATTTTTGAAATTACTGGTTTTCCATCTTTGTCTAATAAAGGTGTTATTCCAAGTCCATATCCACTTTTTACTAATAAATAATTAACTCCT
>CAOJDZ010000144.1 GCA_948433815.1 uncultured Clostridia bacterium | reverse complement strand
CTATAATCACAAAAAAGTTAACAATAGCCATTAAAAGCCATTTTATAAAAGAAAGTATAGAGACTCCAACATTTTTAAAAAGATCTGTTACCCTTTTCACAATATACCTCCTCTTATTCTTTACTATTATTAAGTATAACATATGTAAAAAAAGATTTAAAGAGGTATTTTTTATTTTTAAATTAGTTTCCTTGCGAAGTCATATACTTCGTTTGATAATCTTTTGTATTCTTTTTCAACTAATTCAAAGATATGTGTTATTAAATTGTTTAATTCTTTATCTTTTAATGTAATTCCATATACTTCTTCTTTTTATACAAAATTTATCTTCTAACATACTTTTGTCTATACTATGAAATTTCTTATAAGATAAAAAAACCAGAGTTAAGATATTCTGGCTTGTTTATTTATTTAGTTTTTCAAATCTTCTAAATGCTTCGTTATCATCTAATTCAGTTTCAGATAATTCATTAAATAATTCTTTTTGTGTTTTTGAAAGTTTTGTAGGTAATACTAATTTTAATATAATGTATAAATCTCCTGGTCTTCCTGTATGAACGTTAGCAATTCCTTTACCTTTTATTCTTAGCATTTCTCCAGGTTGGCTGTAAGCGGGTATTTTTAATTCTATTTTACCTTCTAATGTATTAATGCTTTTAGTTGTTCCTAATACTAAATCTGTGACTGTTACTGGAAGCTCAATATATAAATCACTTTCTTCTCTTTTATATAGAGGGTGATCTTTTACATTAAATTCTATATATAGGTCTCCGTTAGGGCCTCCATTAATTCCGGCTTCTCCTTTACCACTCATTCTTATTTGTTCTCCAGTATTTATTCCTTTTGGAACGTCAACTGTAAATGTTTTTCTTTGTTTTACTTTACCTTTTCCACGACATTCTGAACATGTTTTCTTGAATGTGTGTCCAGTACCGTTACAGTCTCTACATGGAGATTTAGTCATTATAGTTCCGATTATGGTTCTTGCTTGTTCTTGAACAACTCCAGAGCCGCCACAAGTGCTACATGTTTCTTTATCAAATCCTCCATCTCCACCACAAGAAGGACAGTTGTCTATAACATCTATAGTTATATCTTTTTTTGTTCCGTATGCAGCATCCTCGAAATCGATTTTAAGATTGTATACTAGGTCGTTACCTCTTCTGGCTCTAGTTCTTTTTGAATTTCCAAAGCCTCCCATGTTCCCAAAACTAAATGAAGAAAAATCATTACCCCCGAATAAATCATCAAATATGCTTGAGAAGTCAAATCCACTAAAGTCATATCCCCCAGCACCACCTGAATTTCCTTCTGGACCATTAAATGCTGCATGTCCAAATTTATCATATTTTGCTCGTTCGTTTGAGTCACTTAAAACTGCATATGCTTCTTGTGCTTCTTTAAATTTTTCTGCGCCATCTGCATCTTTGCATACGTCTGGATGATATTTTTTTGCTAATTTTCTAAAAGCACTTTTAATATCTGCTTCTGAAGCGTTTTTATCTACTCCTAATACTTCATAGTAATCTCGTTTGTTCATACTTCCTCCTAGGTAATAATAAGGGGCTTTATTTAAGCCCGCTTATTTATTTTTCTTCATATTCTGCTTCTTTTACATTTTCTCCTGATTCATTTGATTCTGCGCTATTGTTTTCATTTGCTTGTGCTTCTTTAGCTGCTTCTTCATAAACTCTAGCACTTAATGCCATTGCACGCTCTTGTAATTTTTCTTTAGCAGATTTTATTGCATCTGTATCAGTACTTTCTAGAGCCTTTTTAGTTTCTTCTATTAAAGATTCGATTTCTTTCTTTTCTTCATCTTTAACTTTCTCTCCTAAATCTTTTAAGGCTTTTTCAGCAGTAAATACTAGTTGTTCTGTTTCATTTTTAAGTTCTGCTTCTTCTTTTCTTTTAGCATCCGCTTCTTTATTTGCTTCTGCTTCTTTCATCATTTTATCTATTTCTTCATCAGTTAAACTTGTATTTGAAGTTATTGTGATTTTTTGTTCTTTATTTGTTCCCAAATCTTTTGCTTTAACATTAACTATACCATTAGAGTCTATATCAAATGATACTTCTATTTGAGGTACTCCACGAGGTGCTGGTGGTATGTTTGTAAGTTGGAATCTTCCTAAAGTTTTATTATCTGCAGCCATTGGTCTTTCACCTTGTAATATATGAATATCTACTGCTGGTTGGTTATCAGCGGCTGTACTAAATACTTGGCTCTTAGTTGTAGGTATTGTTGTGTTTCTTGGGATTAAAACTGTCATTACATTACCCATTGTTTCTATTCCTAAACTTAATGGTGTTACGTCTAAAAGTACTAGATCTTCTACTTCTCCAGTTAGAACTCCACCTTGGATAGCAGCTCCCATTGCAACAACTTCATCTGGGTTTACTTCTTTACTTGGTTCTTTACCTAATTCTTCTTTAACTAATTCTTGTACCATAGGTATTCTTGAAGAACCACCAACTAATATTACTTTATCTATATCATTTTTACTTAATTTTGCATCTTTAAGAGCGTTTCTTACTTCGTTTCTAGTAGATTCAACTAAGTCTCTAATTAAATCTTCAAATTTTGCTCTTGTAAGAGTTGTTTCTAAGTGAAGTGGTCCGTTTTCTCCTTGTGTTATGAATGGTAAACTTATGCTTGTGCTAACAACACCAGATAAGTCTTTTTTTGCTTTTTCTGCTGCGTCTTTTAATCTTTGACTTGCTAGTTTATCTTTAGATAAGTCTATTCCATTGTCTTTTTTGAATTCACTTACTAAGTATTCCATTACTTTTTCATCGAAGTCATCTCCACCTAGTTTATTGTTACCAGTTGTAGATTTAACTTCAAATACTCCGTCTCCTAATTCTAGAATAGATACGTCAAATGTTCCTCCACCTAAATCATATACAAGTATAGTTTGAGTTTTATCTTGTTTATCTAGTCCGTAAGCAAGAGCGGCAGCAGTAGGTTCATTTATTATTCTTTCTACTTCAAGTCATGCG
>CAOJDZ010000143.1 GCA_948433815.1 uncultured Clostridia bacterium | reverse complement strand
ACTTAAAAAATATTGACGTTAAATTTCCAAAAGGAACTTTTACATGTGTAACTGGAGTAAGTGGATCTGGAAAAAGTAGTTTAGTAAATGAAATACTTTATAAAAAATTATCCACAACTCTTTATAAATCTAAAGAAAAGCCTGGTGCTTTTAAAAGTATAAAAGGAATAGATGAAGTAGATAAAGTTGTATATATTAGTCAAGATCCAATTGGAAGAACTCCTAGAAGTAACCCTGCAACTTATGTGGGACTATTTGACCTAATAAGAGACGTATTTACAGAAACAAAAGAAGCAAAAATTAGGGGATATAATAAAAGTAGATTCTCATTTAACGTAAAAGGCGGAAGATGTGAAGCCTGTAATGGAGACGGTGTTAAAAAAATAGAGATGCACTTCTTACCAGATGTATATGTTCCTTGTGATGTATGTCATGGAAAAAGATATAATAATGAAACTCTAAATATAAAATTTAAAGGATTAAATATCGCAGATGTTTTAGATTTAAGAGTAGATGAAGCATTAGAAATATTTGAAAATGTTCCTAAAGTAAAACACATACTTGATACTATGCATGATGTAGGACTAGGTTATGTTAAATTAGGACAAAATGCAGTAACACTTTCTGGTGGAGAAGCAGGAAGAGTAAAATTAGCAAAAGAATTACAAAAAAAACCTACAGGAAAAAGTGTTTATATTTTAGATGAACCTTCAACAGGACTCCATACAGATGACATTAAAAAATTACTAGAAATACTAAATAGAATAGTAGATAATGGAGACACAGTAGTTGTTATAGAGCACAATTTAGATATAATAAAAGTAGCAGATCACATAATAGATTTAGGTCCAGAAGGTGGAGACTTAGGTGGAGAAATAATTGGAGTAGGTACACCAGAAGAAATTGCAAAAAATCCAAATAGTTACACTGGTAAATATTTAAAGAATGTTTTATAATAAAAGTAGAGAGGTTAAATAATGAAAATAAAATTACAAGAAAAAAAGCTAGACAGTACATACTTTAGAGTGCTATTCGAATTAGCAAAAAAGGAAAGTCCAGAAGCTTTACAAAATTTATTAAGAGATTTAAAAAAGTTAGAAAGAATGTCACTTGGACACACAGCGATATTTAAAGGAACTCATCCAACTCTTTCTTTAACAAGTAAAAATAAAAGTACTATAAAATTTTTAAGAGAAAGAAAAAAAGAATTAGAAGGGTTAAATCTTTTAAGATTTGATGTAGCAAATTCAGTTAATCAATTAGTTGGAAACCCTAGTTTAATAGATACATATTTAGAAAATGCAAGACTATTAGAAAGTTATAGAATAGGAAATGTAAAACTACCTGAAACAGAAAGTGGATTATATGGATTTAATACACCTGTATCAATATATAAAGATTTAAAAGGCACAATTGAAGAAATTGTTAAATACTATACTGATGGTGAATTTAAATATACAGTTTACCCAGCTTCTAAAAAAGTAGGTAAAATCATTTATGAAGCTTATAGTGCTGACTTATCTAGAGAAGTTCCAGCAACTTGGGTTTTAGGAATTGAGAATCGTAGTACTGGTTACCAATATAGAACAATATATATTGAAAACTTTGCTTTTGATACAACTAAACTACCAACTGAAGAAGAACTACAGAGTTATGATTTTCCACTATCTTTAAAACAATTATTTAAAAAATAAACATAAACAAAAAGTAAAATATTTAACTATAACGTTTTATATTTTACTTTTTTATATTATAATATAATAGACGGAGGAAAGAATAATGAGCAAAATATATATAAATAAAAAAGAAGTAAAAAAATATAATAAACAAGATGAACTAATAACAATGCTACTAGAACTATTAGTTAGTGCAGTAACACTTATGTTAGCATCTGCTATATTTAAAGGGTTTTATGTAGAAAATATAATATATGCACTTTTAACAGCGCTTATAATTAGTGTACTAAATGCAACAATAAAACCATTTTTAGTTTTTATCACTTTACCTATAACTGTATTAACATGGGGAATATTTTATCCAATAGTAAATGTAATAATATTAAAACTAGCAAGCATATTAATGGGAAGCGCTTTTATAGTAGAAGGATGGATATTACCTTTCTTCATCGCAATATTTATAAGCATAGTAACGCCACTACTAAATAATTTATTAGTGCGCCCATTTATTGAAGGGAGATAAAATATGAATCCGAACGCTATAGAAATATTTGGAATAGGAATTAAATGGTATAGTATTTTCATACTAACTGGAATAATAATTGCTTGGATATTTATACAAAGTGATGCAAAAAAATTTGGAATAAGTAAAGACTTTCTAACTAATTTGATATTTTGGACAGTAATATTTGGAATCATAGGAGCAAGAGCATATTATGTAATTTTTAATTGGTCTCACTATAGTGAACACTTAAATGAAATATGGCATGTTTGGGAAGGCGGGCTTGCTATACATGGTGGTCTCCTAGTAGGCTGTGCTGTAATAATCATATACTGTAAAAAATATAGAGTTTCAGCTCTAAGAATACTAGATATCGCAGCACCTTATCTACTCTTAGCCCAAGCGATTGGTAGATGGGGAAACTTCTTTAATAGAGAGGCATATGGTGTCGCAACCACATATGAACATTTAAAAGACATCATAATAATCCCAGACTTCATAATTTATGGAATGAATATAGATGGAGTATATTATACACCTACATTTTATTATGAATCTCTTTGGTGCCTACTAGGTTTTATAGTAATCCTTGCTATAAGAAAATTTAGATATTTGAGATTAGGACAACAAATTGGCACATATCTAATGTGGTATAGTTTAGGAAGATTCTTTATAGAAGGATTAAGAACTGATAGTTTAATGTTAGGTTACTTTAAAGTAGCCCAAATCATAAGTATAATATTATTTATAATAGGTCTAATAATGGTATTACTTCAAGTAAGAAAACCAAAACTAGAAATGCTATATAACACAAATGAAGATATAGAAATAGTAAATTTTTAAAAGGAGGAATT
>CAOJDZ010000142.1 GCA_948433815.1 uncultured Clostridia bacterium | reverse complement strand
TTTTATCTTTGATACCAGTACCCCATTTTTCTATCTCCCAAAAGAATTCTGTTGTATCGTCACCCTCATTAACTATATCTACAACATGAGGTGTATCAGTTCTTGTTTGAACATCATAAACATGCTGACTTCCATCTGGTGATTCTATATAATACCATTTTGCTATCTTAAATTTCTTATTATTCTCATTGTAAGATGACTCATCTGGTAATGGTGTACAATCAGGTGAAGGTCCAGGATATCCATCTGGAAAATTAGGTTCATCCCAAGTGATTGTCTTAGACTGTTGTTTTAACCAATAAACATTTACTCCGTATCCATATTTTCCTTTTGTTCCATCACTTAAATTTTGCCATTGATTTCTTGCAGCTAAATCATTCATACTTACCCAGCTACCGTAGTCACCACATGGCAATAATTTATCACCATTACCGAATGTAAATCCACCATCATCCACATGTAACGCACCCCATAATGGGCCATTTAATGCTTTCCAGTTAAATGTTCCCCACTGAGCTTTTGTTCCATGTGAAGTGTTACCTAAGTACCTATTGATTGCCTCTGCTATATTAGAAATTGTTCCGTATTGCTTTGGCAATACATAGTTATGATCATCACCTGGCTGGAATATTGTTAAATATACTATAGGCTCTACTAATAATAACCAATCTTCTGTAGCTTTATCCAATGATTCTGCCTTTCCCTCTCTCATTGAAGGAGTTTGTAATAAAAATCCATTGTTACCTTTTAATTGTAATAACTTTACTATCCAAGCAGTTCCAGAAACAGTCTCTCCTTGATTTTCTGGTTGAGTATTATCTTGACTGCCTCCATGTATACCAGTATTTAATTGTTGTGCATTTATATCTAATGGTTTGAATCTATTTGTAATAGAAGCCAGCCAATTTATTTTATCTGTTTTACTGGAACCTGTTATTGTTCCGCCACCTCCACCACTTGCACTTAACATATCATCTAACTCTTGAATCAAGCTATCATGTTCGGAATCATTTATTCTTCCAGAGGCTTTCATTAATCTTATATACATTACATACATAGCATATATCTGTTCTTTATCAATAGGCCCATGTAATAACTTATCTTTGTTTTTCTGTAAAAAACTATGCATTGAATTATAATCTTTAGTATAGGATTCACTAAGGTTTACTCCTGCATCCGCTCCACCATTATTAGATGTTACTGAACCTTCATCAGTTGCACTTACTTGTATTTTCTTTCCAGATGATGTCGTATATGTAAATACTAATCCCCCACCTTGTTGAATATTTTGAGATATATTTCCATTTTCATCTCTTTTACACCAATCTACAAACTCTACCCCTTGTGATACATATTTACTATTTTCATATATGGCCCAAGATGGCATTTCTGTACCAAGTGAGCTTGTCAATTGATCGTAATATATTCTAATAATTTTATTACGTTGATCTATACTTTGTGTTTTTACTGCACTATATCTATAATTATCATTTAATGCCGTAAGATAACCACCATTAGTAAAACCTTCATAAGTGCTTTTATCAACATACATTATATCAACAACCATAGGATTTCCTGATTCATCAACACTAATCACTTTAGATGGCTCATTTCTATCTATAAGGCTTAGTCTTATTCCTATACGACCTGATGGCCTATTTACACCAAAATCACCACCTGATACTGTTGTTACGCCACCAGCATTTGACCCACCAGCACTTCCTCCTATATCTCCTGCTAATGATAATAATGGTGTACTTATTATGATGTTTAGACTCAATAAAATGCTTATAAATTTTTTGAATTTGTTTGGCATCACACTTACTCCTCCTTATTTTAATTCTACATCTTCCTCACCTAAATTTGCAGGGCCATCTCCTAATATTACTTCTGGTTCTTTATTCTCTGTTGGTATGTCAAGTTTCTCTGTTGGATTATTATGTGGATTCTTTTCAAAAATATCATTCACTATAGCATCTTTATCTTGATCACTTAAATTTTTATATACTTCATTATTTAACATGATTCTTAAATCATCTTTTGATATGTTATGCTCTCTCCAATAATCATTTAAACCATCTAATGCAACTGCTTCTGCCTCGGAATATACGTGTGATGAATTTATATTTGGTGTATTTAATGTAGATACTGCATCACCATTTGGTAATAATCCTATGATAGTACCATCTTCATTTTTATCAACTACACCAACTGTTGCTTTATTAATGTCATCATTAGATTGTTTTGATTGTTCGTTATTTATAACTGACTCATTATTTGTATTTGCAATAACAATATTATTAGAAAATTCCATTTCTGTAGTTTCAATAGTTTCCACTGGCTTTATCTCATTTACAATAAAATCATTAATGTTATTACCATTTTCTGTTTGAACTTTCGTTTCTATTGGTTTTGTTTCCTTTGGTGCTAAGGTTTGAATTTCTGGTTCTTTAAATGGGTCTTCACTTGTTTTCTTGTAAACTAAAGTAAAAACTATCCCGCATAATAGTATGGCTCCTAATACTATGGGAACCAGCAATTTTTTGTTTTCCATGCTTAAATTCTCCTTTCTTAATTCATCTTTACTTGTCAATTTTAAATCCTATAATTTAATCATATGTATGTAGATCAAGTCTTAATTTTCTAATAATCACGAGGTATCTAACAAGCACTTTATCTATTTAATACTTTTCAAAATTATAACAGCTACTCACCTTAATCAAAGAGTACTAAATAATTTAATAAGGGAACAATAACCTTTTCATGGCTATTATTCCCTTATTAATTATAAATTTTAACATAGATCACTTTTAAGTTGTTTAATGATTATCCTTGTAAATCCATTGGAATCCAATCAGTTTGACGTTCTGGAATATAACCATCAGGAAATGCATCCTCTTCACCTGCAAATCCAGAACTGCTGTTTTGAGATTGTGTTTGTTCTTGTCCATTCCCATTATTATCTGTAGGAATCTTATCTAATTGACGCTCATTTACTCCTGCATTTCTTACCTCATTTAAACCACTTAAAATT
>CAOJDZ010000141.1 GCA_948433815.1 uncultured Clostridia bacterium | reverse complement strand
GGTATCTATCGCTTTTTGTATACTCTCTAGGTGCCACATCAATTGTAACTCTACACTTTTGATTTAGTATTATAAATAACCTACTTTATAATAATTAAAATTATGTTATATAAATATAGTTCTTCCACATAGTCATTTATTTTTACTCTAAAATATTATATAATTTAATAGAAAGGAGATAAGTATTATGTTCAATGTTAATCATATAGCAATTAGTGTAGTCGATAGTAAAAGGAGTATAGACTTTTATAAGAAATTTGGTTTTGAAAATTATAAATCGTGGGAAGCTGATGATAGCAGTATAAAAATAGATATGTTACGTTTAAATAATGTAGTTTTAGAAATATTTTGTTATAAGGATTATAAAAATTTACCTGAAACTGCCAAATCTACTGCAACTGATTTACCAATAGTAGGAGTTAAACATTTGGCGTTAGGTGTTACTGATATAGAAATTGGAAAAAAGTTTGTTATTAAAAATGAACTTTGCTCCAATATAGAAATTAAAGTAGGAAGATTAGGAAAACCATACTTTTTTATTACAGACCCAGATGGTATACAAATTGAAATTATAGAAGAATAGATTTATAAATAAGGCAAGGTAGAAAAATGATATATGTAATGAGACACGGACAAACAAATTGTAATATTTGGAAAGATGTGATGAACCATTAAATACAATAGGACTTGAAAAAGCAATAAAATAGACTATTTTATATTAAATGGAGGAAAAAATAATGGGATTAAGAGTGGGTACAGTAAAAATAGAAAAATATAATCCAAACTGGAAAAATATGTTTAATGAAGAAAAAGAAATTTTAAATAAATTATTTGGAGATTTAGCAATAAAAATAGAACATATTGGTTCTACTTCTATAGAAAATCTCTCTGCTAAACCAATTATAGATATTTTAGTATCTGTTAAAAGTTTAAATGATTTTGAAAAAGTTAGAAAATATTTTGAAAAAGAACCATATTCTATAAAAAACGATTCTGTCTGTGATGAAATATTAATTAGAAAAGGAACTGAAGATAATCGAACTCATTTTATTCATATTATGGAAATAAATAGTAAAAGATATCAAGATACAATAATCTTTAGAGATTATATTAGAAATCATATAAAAGCTTTAAAAGAGTACGAGAATTTAAAAAAAGATTTAGCAAAAAAATATGAAAATGATAGAAAAACGTATACCAGTTCTAAGAATGAATTTATAAAAAATATAATAGAATTAGCAAACAATGACTCAGATTAAATATATCATCAAGATTAACTCAAAATGTTTAAATATAGGAAAATTAAGACTTTAAATAATATTAAAAAATCAAAAGAACCGATTTTCCCCACACCCCTTATCGGCTCTTTTTCTTTATAAGTCTCTCTTCTTTTATAGAAATAAAAGTAAAAATATTTTGAAATAATGCTTGACATTGCAAAATGGCTATGGGGCCCTTCCTTAATTTTAACAAAAAGAAAACTATATATAGAAATTAATATAGGTAATAGAGAAATCTATTATTTAATAATCTCTATATAGTAAAAATTCTTTTTGTTTTTTTTATTTGATGGGCCGAAATAAAAGTACAAGCAGAGAAACTGCTTGAGAAGTGGCTATGATGTTCCTCGTGCAAATGTCTCAATATGAGATATTAATGCTATCAATAAAAATGCCAACATTATTATTTTATGGAAAATTAAAACGGTTGTCCTAGTTTTTGAAATATAGCAGTATTTCAAAAATTAGTAAGGTAACACAACTACCTACACCAAAGGCGAAAGCCCCTAAGAAAACCGTATTTATATTATATAATACTTTATCTATCTTGTGTAGGTGAATTTTCGTTTTAATTTCTTTTATCAAAAATCAAGAAAGGAGTTTTGAAATGAAAAAGAAAATCTATACAGTAGGTGCCCTTTGTCAAAATGGTTTTGTTCCAACCATTCGTATTACTGGTAAATGGTTGAAGAAAATCGGAATTGATAAAGGAGATAAATTATCCCTTATCGAAAGTCAAAATATGATTATCTTAGTGAAAGAAAATCGAAAAGAAATTGAAAGAAATAATGAAATAAAACACTTAGAATTAAGATTAAAAGAATTAAAAGATAATAAATAATTTTATTTTATCTGACTATGAAACTAGTGTCGATATGGTTTTACTATATTAAGACTATTGCAAAGAGTGTCTTGGAAATAAAAATATTTATCTATTAAAGAAAGGAAGGATAAAAATATATGAATTACAATAACCACCCTAAAATGAAACATATCTACGTAGGAATTGACTGTCATAAGCAAACTCACACGGCGGCGGTTATTAACCCTTTTAATGAAAAATTGGATGTTATTACTTTTAACAATACTCCACAGGATTTTGAAAAACTACTTGAAACTGTGAATAAATATGTGGAGGGCGATATTACACCAGTTTATGGCTTGGAAGATATTAAGCATTTGGGCCATGCGCTCGCAACTTTTCTACTTAACAAAAATTGTAAGGTCTATCACGTATATTCGTCTCTAACTTATATTGAAAGAAAGAAATTTCCCATTATATCTAAAACAGATGAAATCGATTCTTTATGTATTGCCAAAGTAACACTAGATAATTTAGGAGATTTACCAGTGGCACGTAATGAGGAAATCTACTGGACTTTAAAACAAATCGTCAAAATGAAATCTTCTCTTATTGTAGATAATATAAAGGCTAAGAATAAACTACACGCCCAACTATTGCATCATTATCCTAACTACAAAGAGTTCTTTTATCATTTTGATTGTATTAGTGCATTAGCATTATGGGAACAATTTCCTAGTCCTAACTTACTCAAAAAACTATCCATAGAAGAGTTACACGCTTTTTTACATCAATATAGTAAAGGAAGACTAAAAAGAGATAGAGCCGAAAAAATATATAGTTTAGTAAACGAAAATGTTTATGATGAAATTGACTATCAAGAAGAAAGAAATCTACTTATTGTGATGTTAGTAAAACAAATCAAAAATAATACTTCACAGATAGAAGAAATAGAAAAAAGTATGCTAT
>CAOJDZ010000140.1 GCA_948433815.1 uncultured Clostridia bacterium | reverse complement strand
ATATATGTCTCCACCTTTTTCTATAACTCTAAAACTATCTACTAGTCCTAAACTTAAAATTTCATCAATCTTCGCTCTTTCAGGAAAAGAAAACATATTGTTATTATAATTAGTTTTATAATTTTTTAAATCAAGTTCAGTATGTGCAATATTAAAGTCACCACAAATAATTAAGTTTTTATTTATTCCTTTAATTAACTTAATTAAATTATCCAAAGCTTCAAACTTATATGGATGATTCTCCTTATTTCTGCCACCATGTGGAATATAAATATTAATTAAAACAAAATCTTCAAACTCTAAAAGTAAAAATCTTCCTTCCTTATCAAATCTTTCTAATCCTATATCATAAACTACATTTAAATGTTTCATTTTAGTCATAACTACTGATCCGCTATATCCCTTTTTAAAAGCAAAATTATAAAATGTATTATAATTAAGTTCATCATATAATTTATCATTCATTTTTATTTCTTGTAAACAAATAATATCAGGGTCATTATTACTAACTAAATTTTCTAACGCATTTATCTTTTCTGCACTTCTATATCCATTCATATTCCAAGTTGCTATTTTCATATTATCACATCACTTACTAGAACTATACTCTAATTCTCAAAAATCATCTTACTTAATAATCCCCATATCTTTAAAAGGAAACAAAACTAATTTAACCTTTCCTTTAATATTTTTTCTATTAACTGGTCCTATTACTCTACTATCTTTAGATACATTTCTATTATCACCTAAAACGATATACTCATTTTCGCCTGCTTTCATAGTAAAGTCATCTGTAACTTCAAATTCTATAGGAGTTTCTACTTCTTTTCCATCAATATATAAAACATTACTAGCATATTTAACAGTTTCTCCAGGAAGACCAATAACTCTTTTTATAATCGTATCATCTTCATATTTTACTACAACTATATCAAATCTATCTATCCCAAACCATAATCCTATTTTATTTACAAGTACAAAATCTCCATCATATAAAGTACTCTCCATACTCTCGCCATTAACTATACCAGGAGTAACTATAAAAGTCCTAATAAATACTACTACTAAAACAATAATTGCATAAGGAATTAACCCTTTTATAAAATTTTTAACTTTATCTTCTTCCATATATATCTCCTCATGATATATTATAACACTTTTTTAAGAATAAAAAAAACTAGGATAAACCTAATTTCTTTCTTTAAATTTAAATGTTCCCTTAATTCCTTTTAAGAAATTTAATTTAGCACGTCTTGCTTTACCAGTTCTAACAACTGTAATCTTATCAATTAAAGGACTATTAACTGGGAAAACTCTGTTAATACCAACATTTCCGCTTTTCTTTCTAACTGTGAAAGTTTCAGAAACGCTTCCACCTTTACGAGATGTAACAACACCTTCATAAGCTTGGATTCTTTCTCTTTTTCCCTCTTTAATTCTAACGTCTACTCTTACAGTATCTCCAACTCTAAATTCAGGAACGTTAGGATTAATTTGTTTCTTATTAATCTTATCGATTAAATTCATCTCTACGTCACTCCTATTCAATTGCTTTTATTTAATCATACATCAGTTATGCAGCGGATTAAGCAACTACATATTAACACATTCTTAACGTTTTTACAAGAAATTAATTATTTATTTCTAATTTTTTAGTATTATTTAGTCCTAAAATAGTGTTTCTAACTTCACTAATCTCTTCTAAAGTATATTCATCTTTTACTAAATCATCTCTACCTATCATTGAAAGATAATCATTTATTCTAAACATAGAACTTTCATTTTGAGTGACAGCAATAAGAATAGTTTTGTTATAATCATTATAATTATAATTCTTTAAAGTAGCCATCACATATGCATTCGCATCATTAAATAAATCTTTAAATATAAGAGAATTTGACTCTACATTTATCTCCTTAGTATCATATAGAAAATAAAATCTTTCAAAATCTCCAGCCAAATAATTAAAATCCCATTCGCCTTTCGCTTCAATTTTACTAGTATCTAAAACTAATATATCTGAAGCAACCAAACTTTCTCCAAAATTATCAATTTCTATTCCTATACCATTAGTTGACTGATTAGAATTTTCTACTAACTCTGTTGATGAATTAGTTTTATCAGTAAGTGTTCCCTCACTATTTTTTAAATAACTTTCTGCGTCATTTGTCACTTTACCATACAACTTATCCACCGATAATCTATCACTATTATCATAAACAGATTCACTAACACTTATATAACTATTTTCTTTATTTTTCCCAATATATATAATATTTCCACTAAAAATATCATATATGTATTCATTCCCGGCATCAGTATTATTATGACTGCATCTATATCCATAAAAAACATCAAATTGTCCATCTGTTTTTTCACATACATATTTACTTAAACTCATACTCTTTTTTTCTGTACTATCAAATCGTTTTTCTGGAAAAACAGCATTTGGATAATAAGAATACTGATAAGAAGTTACATAAGAAACGTTATTCCAAACCAAACTAGACTTAACTCTACTAGCAAGTTTTTCACTATTACTTGAAAAAAAATCAAACTGCTCTTGTGTAAAAATTTCACTATTAACTAAATTTGATAATGGAATTATTGAATATTTTGGCAACAACGCTCCATACCCATAACATCCAGCAAAAATTTCATAATCATAATATTTAGAGTCATAAATATAATATCTAACTATCCTACTATTATTTTTTTGTTCTTCTACATCGATAAGATTATCAGGTCCTAAAAACAATTGATTTCCAATAAAAGTACCAGTCTTGACATCAAAATAACTTCTAATAAAAATATTTCTTCCGTCTCTTCCTAAATCTCCAACTAAATTGTCTGATATTCCATCTTCAAACCTTGCTAAATAATAATTGTTATTTAAATAAATCAAAAAATAATCATTAGTACAATAACTTCTTTCTTTTTCATCTTTCACAGTTTCTTGTCGTTCATCAACACTATCAGAAACATCTAATTTATCACTATTTAAAGAATCTAATCCTTCATTTTTAACTTTATCATATATTTCTTCTAAAGTTAAATTACTAGTATTTTGATAATCATACTCTTTAACACT
>CAOJDZ010000139.1 GCA_948433815.1 uncultured Clostridia bacterium | reverse complement strand
TTTTGGACTGTTACCGGTGTTACTGTGTTACCTTGTCCAATATTTATTTTATTTCTTTTTCTCTCAAAGTTGATTTCTCTAGGAACACTTTTAAAATTTGAAAAACCAGTATTTATAAGGCTTTGTGTTGTTTTCTATTTTAAAATGTTCCTAATGTTCCTTATTTTTCTTATAATTACTTTTTTTATTTTTTATTTTTTTATACTTTTAGATATACTTTTTTTAGGAACTTAGGAACATTAAGAGAAAAAATATAGTAAAATCAAGGCTTATCAGTCATTTTTAAATGTTCCTAGCCTGTTCCTAGCCGTTCCTAGCTAGGAACAAAATGATAAATTTCTTCTTTACCTTTCCATAAACCCTTCCTTACATGGACTAAACCCATTTACATCTTTTATTCTTTCATAACAAATTTGTACGCTACTTAGCAGCGGAATAAATAACTTTTATATTATTTTCCTCTACTTACCCCCTTTCTAATAGTTGCCTCTCCAGCTCCTCATAATTATATTGTCTTGCCTCAATATTGTTGAATGAAGTCTTTTTTCTTTTCTCGATTGGTTCTGAATAGTTCCCTTCTATCGCTTTAATAAGCCACCCTACTAAATTTTCTATTTTTTGCTGCTTTTTCGATAATTCATATTTTTCTTGAATAAGTTCTATATTGTTATTAGCTGCTTCTAAAATAGCCTTATATTCTTTCGTTTTTAATTTTTCGTTAATAATCTCGCGTAATTGGTCTATTAAGTCATCTAAATCTAATTCTTTTTGTTCTTTCTCCCTCTCTCCCTCTTCTTTCTTTTCCTGCTTCTGCTCTTTTAATTCCAAATAAAAAATTATGTCTGTAATGCTTCTACCTGTCTTTTTACCTTCATATCTACAATTATATTCCGAATATTCGCTTATATCTCTCACTGCTATATCTAAAATTTTATCTTTGAATTGTCCTATCTGTTTAAATTTATGTTCACATTCTAAGTATTCTCTTAAATATTGTATAGAAAAAGTATATTCTATTTTTTTCCTTCTATCCTCTCCTACTGTCAATTTTAGTAACTCATATAATCGAATAGAATAAAAAGATTTCATAACAAGGATATTTTTAAGTTGATATTGTGTAAACCATGCGTTTAACTGTAATAAGTAAGGGGCTATTTGATTAGATAACATAAGTGTAACTGTTCCATGCCCATCATATTCCGCCAGTTGTAACCACTGAAATATTTTCCATTGATTTCCATTCTGTATTTTTATCGTTCTGCTCATTAAGGATTGACATATATTCCTAATATCTCTATATAAATTATTGTCAGGAATTTCTAAAAATCTAGCTAGTTCTTGAATATTTACTTTATATGTTTTAAAATCTTTATCATCTTTTGCTATTTGTGTAATCAATAATCTTATTAATCTGGCTTCTTGTAAAGTCATGCTTTGCTTTCCCCTAATAATATTATTTGCCATAACCGTATAATGATTTTTATTGTAATCTATAACTTTTGTATCTTTCATATTGACATTTTCCCTTCTTTTGTTTTATTTAGTATATCATAAATTATCACCCTTTGTAAATATAGTGTTTTCAGGTATCAAAAGGTGTTTTTTCAGGTATCAAAAGGTGTTTTTCAGGTATCAAAAGGTGTTTTTCAGGTATCAAAAGGTGTTTTTTAAATCTCGCAAACCCTTATAAATACTGGATTTTTTCATTCCCTAAACGTATATAAAACGATCTTAAACGTATATAAAAACAACAACAAGCATAAAAAACACTTTTTTAAAATAAGTATTTTAAAATTGTTGTTGTTGTTTTCTTAAAAGAAAAATTTTTTTAATAATTTTAGGCTTATTTTTCAGCTTTTCTTATTTCTGGAAAAAACCTACTACATTTTAAATGGATTGAATAAATAAAAGAAACCTGCTATAATCAGATTGTCAGGTTAGAACAAAAAGGATAGTTATTTAGTAGCCCTCACTTTACAAAAGAAGGGAGGGCGGCGCGTATGAATACAATTGAGATTTTAAACTTATGTTTAGTGCTGTTTTCATTTGGTACTTTTCTGATTGCATTAATCGCCCTGATTATTCAAATAATTAGACTAAAAAAATAAGTATCCTTTTCTGCCTTAAAAGGATACTTACATCATGTAACTTACATAAACGGGAGGGCGCTTACTAAATAGCTGCCCTTTCTAGCCTGATTATATCAGAGAGTTCTTGAGAAATCAAGTTATCTTTTTTTATCGGTCATGCAATCATAAAGGGAATAAAGAAAAAGATTGTAAAAATTCAAAGATGGTGTTAAAATAATCATAAAATATGATATTTAGATAAGTTTTTGATATAGATATTAGATATTGATTGTACTAGAAGTAGTCTAGTACAAAACTAAATAGGCAGCCACTAGCAAGAACCGCCATTCCTGCTAGTTGGAGGATAGGGCTACTCCTATCCAGCATAGATCACTCTACGACTGCCCACACTATCATTATAACTTGTGTATAGTTTTTTCGCAATAACTTTATCAAGTATAATTTTAGAGGGCGACTGTAGGGAAACAAGAAGAGTATGCTTTTTTTTGGTATACTCTTTAATTTTTTATTGGGAGAGGTGACAGAATTTTAACTAACAGTAATCAAAAAAATAGTAAAAATCTTTTATTTTCTAGCTTATGCAAACATTTTCATGTAGAAAAAAAGCAGAGAAAGAAATTCAAAGAGTGGTTATTGTACAATACAACCATAGATCCATTTCTATTGTTTCTGAAGAAAGAAGACATTCAAGAAATAGAGGATTGGCTAAAAGAAAAGCAAAGAGAATTAATAAAACATGAAAACGGTAGCAGGGTATAAATTGCTACCGCTTTTTCTATTCATACACGCACGCGCGTAACCATGTCCGCAAATATTTATTTTCCACTTTGCACGCATAACGATGTCCCCAAATAAAATTTTCTTCTCTTCCTTCTCTCTTCACTTATTTTGTATACAATATACAAAAAATATCTAGTTTAAGAACACCAGTTTTTATTTTAACTTCCGACAACCCTCATTTTGGGAAGTTGAAAAGACAAAAGAAATTTGCTAAAAGAATAAA
>CAOJDZ010000138.1 GCA_948433815.1 uncultured Clostridia bacterium | reverse complement strand
TAAAGAGAAATTACTGGACGAACGCCGGGATTCGTGTTGTTGACGTTCCAATTGTTGAAGTTGCCAGGATTACTAGACCCGTTCACAGCGAACACGTTCGCGTTGCCGTTGAAGTTAGACGGACTCAAAAGAAACCCATCGCCAACACCAATTAAACAGTCTTATCCTAACTTATTATATAATAAAAGAGTATTATTTTTACATAAAACTTTCATATTTTACTAATTTTATGCAATTAATACTCAATATTTTTAGTCTGTTAAGACAATGGATAACACTTGTTTCTCTAAAGTTTTCTCTACCATAACTATTGTTATGAGATAACTAATCATTAAAGAGAAATTACTGGACGAACGCCGGGATTCGAGTCGTTGACGTTCCAATTGTTCAAGTTGCCAGGGTTACTAGACCCGTTCACAGCGAACACAATCGCGTTGCTGTTGCTGTTAGCGTTAGACGGACTCAAAAGAAATCCATCGCCAACACCTATTAAACAGTATTATCCAAATTTATTATATAATAAAAAATATTATCATGCATAAGATTTTCAAATTTTTTTACTAGTCTTATACAAATAATATTTTCATTTTTTAGTCTATTAAGACTATGAATAATACTTGTTTCTCTAAAGTTTTCTCTACCATAGCTTTTGTTATGAGATAACTAATCATTAAAGAGAAATTACTGGACGAACGCCGGGATTCGAGTTGTTGACGTTGTTAGCATTCAAGTTGCCAGGATTACTAGACCCGTTCACATAGAACACGGCTGCGTTGCCGAAGTTATACGGACTCAAATAAACTATACGCTAAATTCAGTTTAACAGTATTATCCTTATCTATTATAACAGTTAATCTAGTTGAAGTTAAATATTTTATATGATATGATTATATAGGAAGAGGAGAGTGTTTAATGAAAAAAGTATTTTATTTATTATGTACTTTGACTATTTGTTTTATGTTAACAGGATGTGGAGAGAAAAATATAGAAGGAAGTTTAACAGAAATCATGGATAAACTTTATGATGGAATTAAAGAAGAAGAACTTCCAATGATGGTAGACAATATAGAACTAAATGATGAAAACTTTGAATACTATGCATTTGTTAAAGATGTAAAATACAAAGAAGCTATTGCTAGCGAATCTATGACTGGTGCTACTGCTCATTCAGTAGTATTAATTAGATTAGAAGATGCAAAAGATGCTAAGGATGTAGTTGCAGATATAGAAAAAAATGCGGATCCAAGAAAATGGATATGTGTTGAAGCAGAAAACAAATATGTTTTATCTAAAGGAGATTTAGTTGTACTTATAATGACAAATGATCTTGCTCCAAAGATAAAAGAAAATTTTGAAAATTTAAAATAAAAGAGAGGAGAAGAGATTATGGTATTTTCTAGTATAAGTTTTCTCTTCTTTTTTTTGCCTTTACTTTTTCTAATATATTTTTTAGTTCCAAATAAGTTTAAAAATACAGTTCTTTTAATATTTAGTTTGTTATTTTACTTTTTTGGAGAAAAATGGTATTTGATTTTACTTTTAACTTCATGTTTTATCAATTATATTTGTGGTGTTATAATAGGTAAGAAAAAGAGAAGACTTTATTTAGTTTTAGGACTTATTTTTAATATTTCTTTATTATTCTATTTTAAATATACTAACTTTTTTATAGATAATTTTAATAATATATTTAATTTTAGTATTGGTTCATTAAATATAATTTTACCACTAGGAATAAGTTTTTTTACTTTTCAAAATCTTAGTTATTTAGTAGATGTTTATAGAGAAGATGCACCTTATGAGAAAAATATTTTAACATATATTACATATATAACTTTATTTCCTCAGTTAGTTGCTGGTCCTATTGTAAGATATAAAGATGTAAGAGATGAATTAAATTCAAGAGTACATAGTTTTTCTATGTTTAGTGATGGAGTCTTAAGATTTACTATAGGACTCGGTAAAAAAGTTTTAATCGCAGATTCTATTTATAATTTAATAGTTAATATAACTAGTTTAGAAATGTCAGTTTTATCTTACTGGTTAGTTGCTTTATGTTATATGTTACAAATATATTATGATTTTTCGGGATATAGTGATATGGCTATAGGACTTGGTAAAATGTTTGGTTTTAATTTTAAAGAAAACTTTGATTATCCATTAATAAGTAGTAGTGTTACTGAGTTTTGGAGAAGATGGCATATGTCATTATCAAGTTTTTTTAGAGATTATGTATACATTCCTTTGGGTGGGAATAGATGTTCATTCGTTAAAAATATGAGAAATATTTTTATAGTTTGGTTTTTAACTGGTTTATGGCATGGGGCTAGTTGGAATTTTATAATATGGGGTATTTATTTTTTCGTTTTGTTAGTTATAGAAAAATTATTCTTGAAGAAATATTTAAAAGGTGGATTATTTTCACATATCTATACAGCATTAGTAATTTTAATAAGTTTTGTTATATTTAATATAACTGATTTAGACTATTTAGTTATTTTTATTAAAGGTATGTTGGGTATAGGTGCTAAATTATATAATTTTGAAAGTTTATATTGTTTAGGAATAGGCGCACTCATAATTATTATTGCTTTAGTAGGAATAGGACCATTTTTAAAAATGAAAATTAATGATTATAAGAAAGGAAAATTAAATAAGGTAATACAAGTGTTAGAGATAATATGGTTTTTATTAATTTTAGGTTTATCTGTAATATCTATTATTTCTAGTTCTTTTAATCCATTTATTTATTTTAGGTTTTGATATGAAAGAAAAAATTATTTCTGTGTTATTTGTAGTAATTTTATTTGGATTTATGATTTTAGGTATTGTTTTTAAAGATAGAAATATATCTAATTATGAAAGAAGAAAATTAACTACTGTAGAAGAACTCCAAGAAGATTTTTTTGAAAAATTGGATGATTATTTAACTGATCAGTTTCCTTTTAGAGATAATTTTATATCTTTAAATTCACTTTATAATAGAAATATACTTTTTAATAAAGAATATAATAATGTTTATATAAAAAATAATTATATAATAGATAAAAATTATCCTTTAGATGAAAAGAGTTTAGATAATTTTATTAAAAAATT
>CAOJDZ010000137.1 GCA_948433815.1 uncultured Clostridia bacterium | reverse complement strand
TTAATTCTTTCATCTTTATTTTTCATATAAAAGTCTCTATCAATTAACATGAACCAAATTTCTTTAAAACTTTTTAAATGTTTAACTCCTAGTTTTTCATAATTAGTTTGTTTAAACCTACTTTTATTATAATCACTAATAGTAAGTACCTGCATACCAATCATAACACCGATTAAAATATAACTAATTGGATATTCACTATTTATAAGAAATTTATTTAAAGACTCTGGTATATATGCTTCATACATACATCTAGCAGTATACAAAAACATTATAGAAACAGCGACATCTAAAACAAAAGTCTTAACTTTTCCCATTTTACTAGATTGAACATTTTTATTCTCATTAAAAGCCAAAGTATTAACTACAAAAATAGCAAACTCAAGCAAAAGTGCGATTAACATATAAGGATACTCATAAGAAAGAATAGAAAGCATAACAAATGCAAACAACTTGTCACTTGTAAAATCAAGAAAACTTCCTAAAAAACTCTCTACTTTCCAAAGTCTTGATAGTTTACCATCTAAAAAATCTGTAAAGAAAAGTAAAACTACAAAAAAAGCTAAACTCTCAATTCCCTTCGTAAAATAAATTACAGGCAATACTATTGCGCCTATTACTCTAGAAAAAGTTATCAAATTCACTATACTAAATTTTACATACTTAAAATCCTTCTTCATAAACAAATTATAGCAAACGATAAATTAATTTACAATAGATATGAACCACATAAACTATAGAAAAACTCTATAAAAACAGAAATTTATATGGTCCATATGTTTTGTAAAAGTTCATAGTTATTTCATACTTCTATAAATATGTCCATTTTCTAAAGTTTTCCCCTTTTCTCTAGCAAGTTCACTTACTGTCGTCACCTTATATCCTCTTTCTTTTAAAACTGGCAAAACCATTTTAACCGCTTCAACTGTTTCAGGATAAATATCATGCATCAAAACAATGTCACCATCATTTACATGTTCTAAAATATGATTATAAATCGCTTCGCTATTTCTACTTAACCAATCTTCTGTATCAACACTCCAAGTAATAATCGGCATATTTACTCTAGACTTAACTTTATCATTAGCATTTCCATAAGGTGGTCTCAAATAACCTATATTTCCTCCCGTTATTTCATTAAAAATAATATTAGTAGAGTTAATTTCATCATCAACTTCGCTCTCACTTAACTTATTCAAATTTTTATGAGCATAAGTATGACTAGCAACTTCCATACCCCTATTATATATTTCTCTTACAATATCTTGATTATATTTCATCCTATTACCAAGTTCAAAAAATGTAGCTTTTGAATCATTTGCAATTAAAGCATCAACCAAACTTGCCGTATATTGACTTGGACCATCATCAAAAGTAAAAGCTATAACTTTATCATAATTAGTAGTTAAAACCGCATCTTCTTCGGTATTTGGAAAAAACACATAAACTTTATGTAAAATATTTTCAAAAAGACTATTATCAAAATATATAAATATTCCATCATCTACAACTTTTAAAAAAGCACTTTTAAAGTTATCTACTACTACTCTTTCATAAATATAATTTGAATACTTAACTTTAACTTTTTCTAATACTTCATTACCTAAAATATTAAAATCAAAAACATCATTTTTATTTATAAACTTAGAATCTTTTATACTATAATTTATATTTTCATATCTCTCTTTACCTTCACTATTTATAACAAAAAATATAGATATAATATTTCTATTAACTGAAATAGAATACTGAATAGATACATTTTCCTTACTATATTGATTTATAAATTCTATAATCTTTTCATCTAATACTTTATAGTTAAATTTAGGATAACTAACATTCACATTACCTTTTTTATCTCTTTTTTCTACATTTTCATAATTATTAACTAATGCATAAACCTTGCTATTTATAATATTATTTTTTCTTTCAAACATCTTAACACTAAAAAGCAAAAAGAAAAAAAGTAAACTAACACATATTAAATAAAGTATATAATTTTTTAAATCCATATTTAATGCCCCCTAATGCTATTATAACTATAAACATTATAACACCAAAAATAAGAATATATAAGTCTTAATTTTATTAATTTACTAATATTTTACTTTATTAAATTATATGCATAAATTTAACTTTTACGTTCTTTAATTATATCATCATTTTCTATTTCGCCTATTATTAACGAAGAACTAGAGTTATGTAATTTAAAATTCATTTTTACTTTTCGTTCATCATAATTAGCATAACAATATTTACAAGAGTGCATACAAGAATTATAAAAGCCTATATCAACCATTTCTACACACTTACAACACTTATTATTTCTAGCTTTCCACAGTTTAAATTTTTCTTTTCCAGTCATCCTCTTAGCAAGTTCACTACTAACGCAATCACTTTTTATAAAACCATATTCTACAAGATTTACTTCCTCTGCACAGGTTTGAACAGTCATACCATTTTCACTAGCACTTAAATAAAAATTTTTTCCAATAAATTCATAATCACTAGAATTAAAATCTTTAATTTTTAATACATTCATATTATTTCTAACATTTTTATAGTCATCAATAAAAGAAACTATTATATGTTCTACAAAACCATTTAAAAGATTACACATTTTATCAAAAACTTTCTTATGATATTCTAAATTATACTTTTCATTTAAAAATATAGGATCATACCTAACATAAACATTTTCTTTCCCTAATAACTGAGACACTCGCTTTATTCCTTCTATTACTTCGCTTTTATTAGGAACATTAGGCTCAATATCTTTACCATATGGAGTCAAAGTTACTTGAAAAATTATTGGAATCTTAATTTCTTTTAAAAAAGGAATAATAGGTATTGGATTTTTAGTACAAAAAACAATTAATTCCACGTCCTTAAAATATATCCTACTTATTAATTTAGGATTAAAAGGATTTCTAACATCCACGTAACCTTCTCTATACCTATTCATAAACCAATTTGTATAAAAAGCTACTATATCCGTTCTCCCGCTTACATTTAAAATCATAAATACTCCATTTCTATATTCAAAATAATTTCATAATTCATAATAAAACATAAAATCTATTTTAACATAAATAAAAAGAAATAGTT
>CAOJDZ010000136.1 GCA_948433815.1 uncultured Clostridia bacterium | reverse complement strand
TTGTATACTTGGTGTAAAAACACAATGTAAATAAAATGTTTTGAAGAAATAAAAAGCGTTTTAACTACTTTGTGTCGTATATATAAGTAAGGGGATAAAATCCCAGAAAGGAGAAACATGACTAAAAATAAAACATTCTTGCCTATTTATAATGATTTAGTTTTTAAAAATCTTTTTGGGGTTTCTAAAAATATTAAAAATACTACTAATATGTTAGAAGAATTCTTTGGCTTTCCTAAAGGTTTCTTAGATGGATCTAAGATTACTAATAGTGTTACTCTTGATAGAGAAACTGTTAATAAGAAATCATTTGAATTAGATGTTAAACTAGAAGACCCTTATGGTAATATATATAACTTAGAAATAGAGAGAACTTTAGATAAAGAAGCTGAAGTTAAAAACTCTATATATGTTATGGCATTATTTCAAGGAGGCTTATCTAAAGGTGTTAATTATAATAAGATAAAGAAAGTAACTCAAGTAGAATTTGTTAAAAGTAATTTACAACATAGAGGTAAAGATATAATTAGTACATATCATATATCAAATGATAAAGATCCAAGTGATAAAATACTAGAAGACTTATTTAGCATACACATAGTGAATATTGACCAAGATAAAAATAAAGAGTACAATAACATTAAAGGTTTTGAAAGTTGGAGACGGTTTATAGGATCTGAAACACCAGAAGAATTAGCAAGTATTTCAAAAGGGAATGAAATATTAGAAAGAGCGATGAAAGAGAGTTTGAGGTTTATGGAACAAGATTATGTTCAAGATTTTAGTAGAGAAGAATTACTACAAGAAAGTAGACTTGAAACAGCAATGGAAAAAGGTATAGAAGAAGGCATAAAAGAAGGAAAAATTAAAGGTATAATTGAAGGAAAACATAATATTGCTAAGGAAATGTTAAATGACAAAGATTTATCTTTAGAAAAAATATCATTATTTACAGGATTAACTGTAGAAGAGCTAGAAAAGTTAAAAAACGAAAAATAGTAAAAGCTACTCCAAAATTAGAGAAAGCGATGAAAGAGAGTTTGAGGTTTATGGAACAAGATTATGTTCAAGATTTTAGTAGAGAAGAATTACTACAAGAAAGTAGACTTGAAACAGCAAGAGAAGAAGGTATAATTGAAGGAAAACGTAATGTTGCTAAGGAAATGTTAAATGATAAAGATTTATCTTTAGAAAAAATATCATCATTTACAGGATTAACTGTAGAAGAACTGACAAAAATAAAATCTAACATAAATTAAAATTATTGATAAAATTGAAACATGATTTAATAGAAATTAGTACTTTTGGAATATTTTTATTAAGTTCGTGTTTTATTTTGTTTAAATAAATGTTATATTAGATTTATGAACGAAGGTAGTTATATTAAAGGCAATGTAGTAAAATTATTATTTGAAAGTTCAACTGGATATAAGGTTGGACTTTTTAAGGTTAAAGAAACTAGTGAAGGAGAAATCAGTGAATATTTAAATAAGACTATAACTTTTACTGGTACTTTTATGCCAATAAATAATGAATTAACATATAAATTTATAGGAAGTTTATCTATTCATCCTAGATTTGGAGTTCAATTTAATGTTAAAAGTTATGAAACAGTGGTGCCAGATACTAGTGATGGAATAGTAATGTATCTATCAAGTAATATATTTAAAGGTATTGGACCTAAAATTGCTAAGGCTATAGTAGATACTTTTGGTGAAGATACAATTAATGAAATAAAAAATTCTAATCCAATACTTTCTAAAATAAAGGGAATGAATGAAAAGAAAGCAAGAGAACTTACTAAAAAAATCATTGAATATGATAAAGATCAAGAACTTATATTAGAATTTAATAAGTTAGGATTTACTACTGAAGAGTGTTTAAAAATAGTAAATAAATATAAAGATAGATGTTTTGATATTATAGAAAATAATATATATGCTTTAGAAAGTGATATTAATTTTGTAAAGTTAGATAAGATATTTTTAAAACTTCATGATGAATTTGAAAGTGTTAGAATAAGTGCTTTAATTAAATATTCTATAAAAGCAGTTTGTTATCAAAAAGGGGATACTTTAGTAGATAAAGAATCATTATTTTTAGAAGTTAATAAAAATTTTAGTACTACTTTAGATTCTAAAGTGTTTTTAAGTCATATTGATGATTTAATTGAAGTTGGAGAAGTTATAGAAGTTTATGGACTTGTTACGTTAAGTGTTTTTTATGAGACTGAAGCTAATATTGCAAGTACTATAAGTTATTTATCTGGTATTAGTGATTCTATAGATGAAGATAAAATTATTTTAGAAATTGATAAATATGAGAAAGATAATTCTATAAAGTTTAATGAATGTCAAAAAGAGGCTATTATAGGGAGTTTAATAAATAATGTGTTTATTATAACTGGAGGACCTGGTACTGGTAAGACGACTATTATAAAAGCTATAGTAGATATTTATGAAAAAATGCATGAAGATACAGAACTAAAAGATATTACTATGCTTGCACCTACAGGTAGGGCTGCTAAGAGGATAACAGAAAGTGTTAAGAGAAAAGCTAGTACGATTCATAAGTTTTTAAAATGGAATAAAGAGACTAAAGAATTTAGTGTTAATAGATTTAATCCAGCTGATACTAAGTTAGTTATTATAGATGAATTTAGTATGGTAGATATATTTTTATTTCATAGTTTACTAGAAGGACTTTTATCAAGAGTTAAAATAGTAATGGTAGGAGACGCTGCACAGTTACCAAGTATAGCTCCTGGTAATATTTTAGGAGATTTATTAACAGTTTCAAGTATACCTGGTAAATATTTAGATGAAGTTTATAGAACTAAAAAGGAATCATATATTATACCTTTGTCACAAGATATTAAAAACAGAAAAGTTTTTGATGAAGTTCCTAATAATTTTGAAGATTTTAAGTTTATTAGTTCTCCTGATATTTTAATTAAAAAATATATTATTGATATGTGTGAGAAAGCTAGTGAGAAAGGGCTTGATATAGAAGACTTTCAAGTTTTAATACCTATGTATAAAGGAGAAAATGGAATAGATAGTATAAATCAAGTAATGCAGTCAATTTTTAATAAAAAAGATGATAATAAAAATGAA
>CAOJDZ010000135.1 GCA_948433815.1 uncultured Clostridia bacterium | reverse complement strand
AAAGAACAAGTGAAAGAACTAAATTTGGACTTGCTGGTGCAATTCGTTCTGGGCATATTCCAGCACGAGCACCTTTAGGTTATAAACATATAGATAAAAAATTAGTACCCGATCCACTTACTAAAGATATTGTTATAAGAATATATAATTTATATTTTGAGGGTAAATCATATTTTAATATTGCTACTATATTTAATGAGGAAAAAGTATTAGATAAAACAAACTGGAAAGATACTACAATACTTCGGATCATTGCAAATGAAGTCTATAAAGGCGATTATGTGCATGGAAAAAGAACTAAACATCCTACTTATTATGAAAATGTTGTTGAACCACTAATAAGTAAAGAGATGTGGGAAAATTGCCAAGTTCAAAAAAAGAAGAATCAAAAGAATTATATGAGAACACAAACTTATATCTTTTTACAAAAATTAAGATGTCCTAAATGTGGAAGAATACTTGCAGGTGGTGCTTCTCATAAGATAAAAGCGGACAAGTGGTACTTCTATTATAGATGTGAGAATTGTAAAATCAATATCCACGAAACTAAAATTGAAGAACATATTAAAACTTTACTTGCTGATATTTTAGAATATGATAATGTTGTTAATGAGTTTTTTCTACCAGTATTGAAATCGAAAATCAATAATCCTAGAGAAGAATATGAGAAAGAATTAAAGAACTTAAATAATAAAAAAGAAAGAATTAGAAAAGCATATATTGATGAGTTATTTACTGAAAATGAGTTTAAAGAAGAAACTAAAATAATTGAAAATCAAATTGAATTAATTAACTCTAAACTTTTAGAAAACTCACAAGCAGAACAATTAAATTTTACTACTGAAGATATATTACTAAAACGAGATATGGACTTCATAAATAAAGTAAAACTCCCTATTTCCTATTATGCTTTTAATGATAACTGGGTATTACTTGATAGAGATACTAAAGCTGATATAGTTATGAGATATATTGATGATATAGAATTAGAAATGAAAGACAACAAATATGAAATAAAACAAATTAATTTTAGAAGTACCTTTTATAGTGATTTTGAAGAATTATATAAGCAAGGCTATATTGATAAGAAAAGACCACTTACTTATAACTTTAATGGTATATGTGTAAATAATGTTGTTAGATATAGTGAATATCTACCATTAAAAGAAATTATGCAACATCTATGTAGATTAAATGAATATTACGAAGTTAATTTTTACAAAGGAACACTTTATAAAGAAACTGAAAAATTAGATATGTTCCCACTTCAAAAAAATGAAGTGCCAATTAGAATATTCCCATTACAAGAAAATAACAATGGAAATGAAAATTGGGTATCAATGGGAATGTTTGCTACAAAGAACAATCCTAATGATATAAAAGTTAACATTAGAGATGTGTTTGAAACAATACCAGATAATGTTAATGAAGAAGATTTTTGTTAACTTTTTAGTAAAAAAGTTATAACAAACGAACACGTTTTGTTGAACTTCGTTCAATGAAAGTGGGAAAAGTTTGTTATAGTCTTATGTAGTTTTATTTCATTACAAAGTTTTGAAATATTACGAAATAAGACAGGTGGATTCTAAGGTTGCCTAAACCTTAGCCCCAGATTTTGATGCTTGCGTCAAAATCTATAGGGGGTTAGAGATTTTGTCAAAGCAAAATCACCCTATTATTTAATAGTAGGTTTTATTCTAACAAAGGGGGTTATGTATTTATGGAAAATAAGAAAGAATTATCTTATTCACTACATTTAAGTAACGATAAAAATAAAACAAAACGAGCAAGACAATTTGCTAGAAATAGTACAAATAGTTCTACTGCATTTAACAATAATGCTATTCAAAATAGCCAACAATTATCAAAAGTAGATAAACATAATTTACGAAAATATGATAATGATAAAGAATTAATTTGTACGATTAAAGGTAGTTCCTCTATTGTAGAAGATACTAAAAATTTATATTTAGAATTATTTGAAAATGCAAGAGTTAAATACAACGAAAAGCAAACCAGAAACGATAGAAAGATAGAAAATTATTTTAACCATATCTCAAATGATAACAAAAGAGATCTCGCTTGTGAGATAATTATTGAACTTGGAGATATGGATTATTGGGCAGAACAAGATGATAAATTTAAAAAGAAAATGATTGAAGTTTATAAAGAACAAATGTTAGATTTAGAATATGTTGTGCCTAATTTTAAGATAGCAAACGCAACTATTCATTTTGATGAATCTAGTCCACATTTACATATTGTTGGAGTTCCTTTTAAGGATGGAATGAAAAATGGAATGTCTAAACAAGTAGGAAAAAGTGATGTATTTACAACTGATAGTTTAAGGAATATTCAAGATAAAATGAGAGAGTATTGTATTAATTCGTTCAATAGAATTTATAATCTTAATTATACTCTTAAGTCAAAAGAAGAAGGTAGAAATCAAGATATTAATGTTAAAAATATGACTAATTATAGAGAGTTAAAAAAAGAACAAGAGAAAAATAAAAAGCGACTTGATGAATTAAATAATAAGGCAGATAATTTACAAAATAAATCAATTCAAATAAATGAAATTATTGATAACTTAAAACCTAACAAGTTAAATAAAAACACCTATTCTATCTCTAATAGCGAAATAGAAGAGATTAAAAATTATATAGAGCAAACTACTGAAACTACAAGCAATTTAAAATCAACAAATGACTTAACTACTATACTTGAACATTATGAGAGTGATTTAAAAAATCATACTAACGAAGTTAAAAATCTTCAAAAGAAAATAAAAACTCGTGATGATAAAATTGAATATTTACAATATGAATTAGATAATGCCAAAGATACCATTGATAAGTTAGAAGATAAGGTATCAGAACTTCAAAATATAGTTGATTACTTTAAAGATTTATGGAAGAGATTTATAGAGTTCTTAAAAGATAAATTCTTCTCTAACAATAAATATGATGATTTTATAAATGACTTATACGATGAATATATACTTGATGATAATGATATTGATATAATACAAAATAATTCAAAAAATAAAGATGATTTTGAGAGATAACCCAATCAATCAAATCATCTTTTTTTTACTAAGGATTTATTAATATCTAAAACTATTGAT
>CAOJDZ010000134.1 GCA_948433815.1 uncultured Clostridia bacterium | reverse complement strand
AGTGGATATTATAGTTCTATAATGACTTATTTAAGATATAAAAAACCTGATGAATATGAGTATATACAAGAATATGATAGTCAAAGAAAAGAAACTTATGTGTTAATTAATCATAAAAACCATAGGTAAACTTGTAAAAAAGATAAAAATATCATATAATATATAACGAGGAGACGAGACATGGAGATAGTATTAATTATAATTTCAGTTTTATTAATCGCTCTTGTTCTTTTACAAAGTAATAAGGCTAGTGATGCTGGTCAGATTATTACTGGAGGAAACAGTATGTTAATGAGTCAAATGAAAGAACGTGGAGCAGAAAAATTTATAACAAGATTAACTTATGTATTAGGGTTTTTATTTATAATAATTTCACTTTTCTTAAGTTTATAGAAAGCAAAGAAAATTCTTTGTTTTTTTTATTTATTATGTGCTAAAATATAATAGAGAGTGATAACATGAAAGAAAAAGTTTTAAAAATATTTAAGAGAAGTGGAAATAGAAAGTTAGATCCAATTGATGTTGTTAAACATTTAAAACATCAATATTCTTCTAATGATATAAAAAATGTACTTGATATAATAAATGAACTTGTAAGTGAGGGTGAGTTAGTTCTTTGTAAGAAAAATACTTATAAGTTAGTAAGTGATGAGTATATTAAAGCTAAAGTTGAAAGAGTTCAAAGTGGAAACGGTTGGCTTTTACAGAAAGATGGAGATATTTTTATAGATAAAAAGAATATGAAAGATGCTTTGACTGGGGACTTGTGTCTTTGTGAGACTTTTAAAAAACATGGTAAAATTGAAGCTAGAGTTATACGTATTATTGAAAGAAATTTGTCTTTAGGAGAAATATGTGTAACTGATGGAGTAATTTTTGTTAAACTTTTAAAAGAATATGATAAAAATATAGTTTTGCTTGAAAATAAAGAATTATCTTTAGTTGAAGGAGAAATTGTTAAATTAAAGAGTATAAAAGAAGATAAGGATTCTTTGTTTGTTAAAGTAATAGAAAAAGTAGGACATAAGAATAGTCCTGATATAGATACTTTAAAAATTATGGCAGAGTTAGAAATTCCTACTGGATTTAGTGAAGAAACAAAAGAAGAAGTAAAAAAACTTCCTAAAGAAGTCTTGAGAAGTGATTATGAAGGACGTGAAGACTTAACTGGAGATGTGATATTTACTATAGATGGAGCGGATACTAAGGATATAGATGATGCGATTGGTCTTAAGATATTACCTAATGGGAATTATTTACTTAATGTTTCAATTGCTGATGTTAGTAGATATGTAAGGTTTGGCAGTGCTTTATTTAATGATGCTTATGAAAAAGGAAATTCAACATATATGGCTGATAGGGTTGAACCAATGTTACCAGTAGAACTTTCTAATGGGATATGTTCTTTAAATCCTAATGTTTTAAGATGTGCTGTGAGTACAGAAATAGAAATAGATAAATTAGGGAATGTGGTAAATAAAAGATTATTTCCAAGTATTATAAAGTCTAGAAAGAAAATGACTTATGCTGATGTTAATAAAATATTTAATGGTGAAAATGTAGAAGGATATGAAGAATTTAAAGATATTCTTATGAATATGCTCAGTCTTTCTAAGATTCTTAAAAAGAGAAAAGTTGAACGTGGTGAGATTGAGTTTGAATCTAGTGAGATTAAGTTAATAGTTGATGAGAATGGAAAAGTAACAGATATTGTTAAAAGAAGTCAAGGTATTGGTGAAAATTTAATTGAAGACTTTATGATAGCTAGTAATGAGGCTACTATAGAAATTATTACTAGTTTATGTGATACAGGTTTATATAGAATACATGGTAAACCTAGTCCTAAAAAGATAGAAGAGTTTGTAAAGTTTGTTAGTACTTTAGGTTATACTATTCATGGAAAATATGATTTCAATGATATGAAGGCACGCGATATTCAAAGTATTCTAAAAGAATTAAAAGATGTTCCTGATTATGAAATAATAAGTTCTAAACTTTTAAGAAGTATGCAGAAAGCTATATATAGTACAGATAATATAGGGCATTTTGGTCTAGCTAGTCCTAAATATACACATGAAACAAGTCCTATTAGAAGATTTTGTGATTTACTTATTCATTATCTTATTAAAATTGTTGTTTTTGAGTGGGATATGGGTGTAACTTTAGAAAGATTAGAATCAGGGTTAACTGAAGCCGCAGAGCATATAAGCGAAACTGAGAGAAGAAGTGATGATTGTGAATATGCTGTTAACGATATGAAAATTGCTGAATATATGGAAGGGCATATAGGAGAGGTGTATGATGCACATGTTGATGGGCTATTAAAAACTGGATTCTTTGTAGAAACAACTAATTATGTTAGTGGTTTTGTAGGTTTAGAAACTATAAAAGATTATTATGTATTAAGTGATGATAATTTATGTTATACTAATAGGAAAAAACAAGTGGCCTTAAAACTTGGAGATAAAGTGCGTGTTAGATGTGTTGCTGCTAATAAAGAAACTAGACATATTGATTTTGTACTTGTAGAAGGTGACGAGAATGGAGATATTAAATAGAAAAGCAAAATTTAATTATTTTATTTTAGAAGAGATTGAAGCCGGTATAGAACTTAAAGGTACTGAGATTAAGAGTATTAGAAAGGGTTCGGCGAGTTTTGATGATTCTTATGCTAGAGTAAAAAAAGGTGAAGTTTTTATAACAAATATGTATATTGCTAAATATGAAGAAGGAAATATATTTAATCATGATGAGAGAAGAGAAAGAAAATTACTTCTACATAAAAGTGAAATAAAAAAAATAGATAAAGAACTTACACTTAATCCTTATACTTTAATTCCTTTAAAATTATATTTTAAAAAGGGTAAAGCTAAAATATTGCTTGGAATTTGTAAGGGTAAGAAATTATATGATAAAAGAGAAACTATTAAAAAACGTGATTTAGAACGCGAAAGCAAGTATTAATTGTTACTATAATGAAAGGAGACCAACTATGAAATGTGTATTAATGAATAAAAATACAGAAGTTTTAGTTGCTGAATATAATGATGCTTCAAAGTATTTTGATACTATATATGAAGTGAAAAATATTCTTTATGCTCCTTATATTTTAAAATCGTTTTATAATAATGAAGATTTTAATAATGATACGTTTAAAATTAACTTAAGTGAATGGTTTAAAGGAAGAGGAATACCATCATGGAGAGATAAACTAGATT
>CAOJDZ010000133.1 GCA_948433815.1 uncultured Clostridia bacterium | reverse complement strand
TATTAGCGGCATACTAACTCATTTAGATTCTAAGTGGTTAAGTGATGAACAAAAGGAAAAATTGACTGTTTATAAAAAAAGACTTATTAATGATATAAATTATATTGAATTTACAAAGTCTGTAAACGAAAGAGTTCAATTAATGGTTGGAGGTATAATTGAATATCCTCTTTGGTTTACTTATTATACTCAATATAAATATTTAAGAGAGAGGGCAATTAAAGAAAGTTATGAAGGCTTTGATTTGCTTGATGACAAGTTTGGTCACGCTTTATTAGATGTGGATGTTATTCCTTTAGTTCCAGATGAAGAAGGATTAATAGAAACTTATAAAAGTGAAATAAAGAAAGATTTAGGAACTAGTAAAAAATACGAAGATAAGTAGAATGATTTCTACTTTTTTTTGTGTAAACCTTTTTTTGTTTTGTTTAAAATATCTATATACATGATATAATTAGTTTATAGGAGTTGTTTTAAGTGAAGAAAAAGAATCTTATAATTAGTTTTATATTATGTTTTTTTATTATTTTATTTATAATATTCGGTACATATTTTTTATTAAAACATAAAGAGATAGAAAAACAAAAAGAAGAAGAGGAAAAAATAAAGAATGCAAAAATTATTGTTGATTTAAAAGATAATATGAATGCAGAATTTTTAAGTGTAGTTAAAGTTTCAGATTTTATAGAAAATATAAACGGTAAAATAAAAGATGATTATGTTATAGATACTAAGGAGTTAGGAGAGAGGGAGGTTAATTTTGAATATATTAATGAAGATGGGATTAAGATTAAACAGTCTTATAAGATAAACGTAATAGATACAGTTCCGCCTTTGGTAAGACTCGGAGGAAGTTATAGTGTTAATGTTAATTCTAAAGATACTTTGACTGAAGATATTCTTTGTGGTGATAATTATGATAGTCGTCCTAAATGTGAGATTATAGGAGATTATAATTTAAATAGTGTGGGAACTTATCCTTTGGTTTTTAAAGCTACAGATAGTAGTGGGAATGTTACTGAAAAGAATTTTAATTTAAATGTTGTTAGACCATCAGGAGGTTCTTCTAATACTAGAACGACTGTGACTTATTTTGAAGATGTTGTAAAAAAATATAAGAATGAAAATACAGAAATTGGTATTGATATTTCTGAATGGCAAGATTATCCTGATTTTAACAAATTAAAAGAAGCAGGGGTAGAGTTTGTTATTTTAAGAGTAGGTGGAACTAAATATTATACTGGGGAATATTTTTTAGATAAAAGTTTTCTATATAATATAGAAAAGGCAAATGAAGTAGGGATACCAGTTGGAATTTATTTTTATAGTTATGCTAAAAATAAAGAAGCAGCACTAAAGGATGCAGAGTGGATATATGAACAGATTAAAGATAAAAAAGTTGATTTACCTATAGCATTTGACTGGGAAAACTGGAGTTTTTATAATTCTTTTGGATTAAGTTTTTATGAACTTACTGATATGGCTAATAGTCATTTAAATTTCTTTAAAGAAAAAGGTTATGATGGACTTTTATATAGTAGTAAAGGATATTTGGAAGATATTTGGTTAGAACAAGATTTTCCAGTATGGATGGCTCATTATACTAAAGATATAGAACTTTCTAGTTATTCTGGTGAATACTCTTATTGGCAACTTTGTAGTGATGGTAAAGTAGATGGAATAAATGGCAGCGTTGATATTAATGTTAGATATAAAAATTAGTTTAAGGTGTAATCTTTAAACTTTTTTCATGAAAAAATAGTAGAAATTAATCTACTATAATTCTATTGTTTCAAATATATATCCTGGTTTTGAATCAGCAGGTGGTATTATATTACCATCTGGAGTAAGTTTTACTTCTTCAAATTGCTCTGGTTCACGTTTTAATATTGGATTTTCATTAACAGTTATAGTTTGATTTGGTATAACTGGATTACCAGGTGTTTCGGTTGGAGCAGTAGTAACAGGATTTTCTTTTGTTTGAGTTTTATTCATATTTTCGGCCATTTTTAAACTTGTTTTTAAATTATCTTCTCCATAACTTGTCATATCATTTTCTAAATCTATTATTTTTAATATTTCTTCGAATGTTGTTTCTCCTAATAATACTTTATTAAGACCATCTTGAAGAAGTGTTACAACTTCACCAGTATAAACTAATTCTTTTAAGACATGTTTAGGAGCACTATTAGTGATTGCATCTTTTATTTTGTCATTCATAATAAGTACTTCCAATATTGCAAGTCTTCCTTTATAGCCATGATTACATAAAGAACATCCTTCTTTATTAGCTACATACATTTCGTTAACATCTTTATTTAGTACAGTTTTAAATACTTCTTTTTCATATTCTGTTGTTTGTTTTTTAATTCTACAATGAGGACAAATTTGTCTAGCTAGTCTTTGAGATATTATTCCTTCAAGTGAACTACCTAGTAAGTATCTTTCAACGTCCATATCAGTTAAACGCTCTATTGTATTAAGACTGTTATTAGTATGAAGTGTACTTAATACTAAGTGTCCTGTTATAGATGCACGGACTGCGATTCTGGCAGTTTCATCATCACGAATTTCACCAATCATTATGATATTAGGGTCTTGTCTTAATATACTTCTTAATATAGTTGCAAATGTAAGACCTATTTCAGTTTGTGTTTGTACTTGGTTAATTCCAGCAATATCCATTTCTACTGGATCTTCAACTGTAATTATATTTACATCTTCAGTATTTAGTTTTTGAAGTATTGAATATAGAGTAGTAGATTTACCAGTACCAGTAGCACCTGTAACTAATATTATACCATTTGGTATTTTGATAAGTTTATTAATTTTTTCCATACTTTCTTTACTGAAACCTAAATTATCTAATCCAGCAAGACTCATTGAATAATCAAGTATACGAATAACTATTTTTTCAGCATTGTTCGTAGGTAATGTAGAAACACGAAGGTCTAAAAGTCTTTCTCCGATTTTACTTTTAATCGCTCCATCTTGAGGAAGTCTTGTTTCCATAATGTTCATTCCTGCGATCATTTTAATACGACTTATCATATTTCTTTTATATTTACTTGGAACTACACTATAATCTGATAATATTCCATCTATTCTAAATCTTATTTTTAAATCATCTTTAGTGGGGTCAAAGTGAATGTCACTGGCTCCTTTATTAACTGCATCTATTATTATTTCATTAGCTATTTCAACAATAGGTATTTTTTCAAAATTAAATTCTTTCATATATCAAATTCCCACTTTCTATTCTTATAATTAT
>CAOJDZ010000132.1 GCA_948433815.1 uncultured Clostridia bacterium | reverse complement strand
TACATTTTTTCTTTTGATTGCTTAAATCAACCGATTGATTTAATAATTTCATTATAATCATTTAAGTATTCAAATGATTCTCTTTTAATAAAAGTATTATCAATTGCATCTTTTAATATATTTATATTAATTTCATTTCTTAACTTTGTTAAAAAGAAATATATATCATAATAATCTTTCATTCTACTATTATACTTTCCACGTCTTAAAACAGTTTCTATTTTTTCAGCTAGTATAGTTTCAATATTATAACTATTAATTAAAATACTTCTATCTTCAAATAATAAAGGATATTTAAACTTCAACTCTTTTGGAGTTACTTTATCACCTGTTGATATATCAATTTCCAAATTTACTTTAGTACTATTTACTCTACCAGTAATATGGTATTTATTTCCACCATATTCATCTTCTTCTCTTATATCAGAAATACTTACAATATCAAATTTAACTCCATCATTTAAATTAATAGATAGTATCTTATTTAAAACACTTGCCATTTTATCTTTTGAAATATCTATACCAGTAATTGTAGTATCCATATCTTTGGTTGTTCTATTTTCTACACCAAACATTGCAGCAAGTAATAATCCCCCTTTTAATATAAAGTTATCTTGATATTCTGAAACGGATATTCTTTCCAATATTCTTTCAAACATAAATCTTTGTAATGATTCATAATAATTTAAATTATACTTATCTTCGAGTTCTTGGACTTTTAATTTAATCTTCTCTTCTACCATTTCATCATTACCTCCACAATTGTATTAACCTTATCGTAAATATTAAATACCTTCGCATATTCTAATAATTTATCAACATCTTTATCTTTACTATGAAAATAATAATCTAAAACTCTATTTTGAAGTTCTAAATCGAATTCTCCTTCAGTTCTTAACATATCACAAATGCATCTTTCAGCATTATATATTTTTACTGGATTTCCACTTGGACTTAGGGTTTCGACTATTCCAATATCATAAAACTTCTCTGAGACTCTATGAATATTATAATTTCCTCTTACTTTTTTATCTCTAGGTACGGTTATATCTATTTTCATTGGAGTTCTATTTGTTAAATTAAGAATATGTAGTGCAGTATTATAAGAAAATATTGCTAATGGATACTTTTTTTGTAAAATAAAGTATTCATCTTTTAATATCTTATTATCCATATATAAACCATAGCTTACTCTTTCAATTAATCCTTCGTCTAAAAATTTTTGAATTAAAGGTTTACTCATACCCAATGTTAAAAATTCTGCTGTAGTAATATATCCATGATTACTATTTAAAAATTCAATTACTTTTTCTTTGTTACTCATATTTCCACCACTTTACTCTCGTACCTACATTATAGCATTTTGTGGAACAGGAGTAAACAATAATAGATTAATTTGTCAAAAAATATTTTTTTAAAGGGTTTGGGAATTTTCCCACAATAGAAAACTTGGCGGGAGTAAGTTTTCAGTGCTGGCTAGGACAGTAAATTTAACTTTGTTGAAATATTACTTTTTAAAATCATTAAACTTTTTCTTCAAAACACATCAAAAAACTTTGTTTAATCATCAAAATTTAAACAAAGTCTTTTAAATTCTACACAATTTTTACTTAAAATTATTTGAAATTAGTATAAATATATTCTCTAATAATTATTTCTTCAGCCCGATTTTTTATATTATTCATAAGTCCTATCCATAGCATTTGATTATCATTTTTAAGTTTTTCATTAACGTTTTCTTTTTCAGCCAGTGAAATAATTAGTTCACTTACTTTCTCTTTAACTAAATTTCCAAGCTCATAAAGATAAGTATTTAATTGGTCTTTCATTAATAATTCAGTATATAATCCTCTATTATATTCCTTTAAATATCTTAATTTTAACAACCCATATTTACCAATATTGTATTGTTTTCCTTCTTTTAATTTTAAATTTGGTAATAAATAATTACCAACTCTAGTGTAACTAATACTCATAACTTTTCTCCATTTCTTATTATTTATTTGGCTTTAATTGTTATACGTTTATTTGTTACACAACGACTATCTCCTCCTCCTGCATTTATGTGATTAGATATTACAAGCACATCTTTACCTGTACCATATGCATCTGTAATTCTCTTAGACCTAACTGTACTGTCTAAAGTTTCATCCCCACTTCTTGTCATTTTAACAGGTATCCCTAACTCTCTAAGCCTATCATACATATACTTACTAATTAACAAAGTTAAATCTTTTTCTATAATTCCATTCCCACTAGCACCAGGGTCCGCTCCTCCATGCCCAGCATCGATTACAACTCCTGTTAAAGCCCTATATTCATTATTCATAGTATCATCACCTACAATAATGTATGAAAATTCAAAATATGTGTTAATTATTTTTAAAAGTGAAATCTAATTATAAATTTATTAAGAACTAACTATAACTCTAACAATAAATATTAAATATATTTTTACATACCAATTTTTATTTTTCAAAAAATTTTACAGTCACTTTTGTAAAATTTAAATTATTATCTAAATTATTAAAATAAAATTCATCATTTTTACATTAAACTAAGTAATTTAATTTTTCTATTCTCATTATAAACATTACATAATATATTCATCTTTTTCTTTAATACACTCATCTTTATAATAAGGTATTCCAACATAATCAAACATTTCATCTTCTTTAGTAGTATCTTTATCAATATCACTCACATCAACTTTATTAAAAATTTTTGCTATCAAAGTAATCTTTAACTTCTAACACAGTGGCATCTTTTGTCTTATCATTACCAATTTGTAATGGATTCCTAAAAAACTTCTTTATGACATCCAAAATAATATCTATATAAGCCTTCAGCTTATTATTTTCTGCTATAAGATTATGATTTCTAATCTTTAATGACTTTATCTCTTTAGAATATTTTTGATTTTCCTTTTCTAAACTTTTATAACTATCAGCATAATCATTAACCTCTTAAAACAACTGATTAAGTTTATGTTGTTATACACGACTTTTTTAGTAATTTTCTTATATTCTTTAATAATAATATGTTTACTATCACTATTTTTAATTCCACTTCTAAATCATAATCTTTGTCAGTTACCATTTTATAATACTTATCTTGTAATTCAGATAAATGTTGCTTATCTCTTATATATTGTTTCTTAGAAATAAAGTAACGCATAGTATTAGTTCTTTTATCTAACTCTTAACTAAAGGAATTACTACACAATGAAGATGAAGTGTTTTTTCATCTAATATTTAGCAGCATGTAATACTTGTTC
>CAOJDZ010000131.1 GCA_948433815.1 uncultured Clostridia bacterium | reverse complement strand
TAGCCCCAAACATTTAAAAAAAGAGAACTTTTTTAGACTACCTAAGAAAGTTTTTTTATGTTATAATAACTAATATAGTAGGTGAACATATGAAAAAAGATGGTTTTATATCAATGGCAGTTATTTACTCATTCATTATAGTATTTGTACTTCTAATGCTTTCTTTACTATCAGCCTATGCATTTAGAAACAAGCTTATTAACATAGAAATAGATGAAGTTAAACAAGAATTAAATAAGGAGTACGAATAATGAAAAAAGGATTTATATTTATGGAAACTTTAATTGTTTTAGTAGTACTAATGGTTACTGTAGTCGGAATGTATGGTATGTTTGTAAGATTATCTACTGATATAGAAAATAGAAAATACTATGATAACATAAGTGACTTATATAAAACTGATATATTAAGAAGCGAAATAAACAAATCAAAATTAACTAGTACAAGTTCCTTAATAGAAATAACAAAAAATAACTGTTCTACCTATATGTCTAGTTCATGTGCAAGTATAATGACTAGTCTGAACGCTGATAAAATAATTATAAATATAGACAGTATAGAATCATTAATATTATCTGAAAATAACGGAATCAAAAACAGTATGAGAGAATACTTAAAAACAATCAATAAAAATGGAAACAATAGATATATAATAGTTAACTACAAAAACAATGATAAAAACTATTATGCTTCATTAAGAATATAGGAGGCTTGCATGAAAAATAAAAAAGGATTTACTCTAGTAGAAGTCGCAATCAGCGTATCTTTATTATCTTTTGTAATGGTATTTCTATTAAGATTCGTCTCAGAAATTAGAAAAGATGAAGACACAATAAGCTTAAATACAGAAATGCTTCTAAATAAGGCTATAATATCAAAAACTATAAATGAAGACATAAATAAATTAGGAATAAATTCTCTTACTTGCTCTAACACAAAATGTACAATTACTCTAAAAAATAATAAAACTAAAACCATCGAAATAACAGACGATGGAAATAAAATAACTTACAAAAACGTAACAGATGATGAAATAGAACTATCTAAAAAATTACCAAATGACTATGTATTTAATATTAAAAAAACCGAAAATACAAATCTTTATTTAATAACTATTGAAGTAGATTCACATGAAGAATACAACATAGAAATAGTTAATAAGAAGAGTTAAAAATACCACACATAACTTAATATTTATTATATTTTTAACATTTATTTTATAATCATTCACCATAGATAAAGCCTGACACAAAACAGATATCCCAGAAAACGCAAGTAAAACAGAAATTAATATTACTTTAAAATGAGTACTCAAATCTAATGTGCTCATTTTTTTAACGCCACTTGTCATCTCAAAAATACCTGTAATAAAAGCCTCTATAACGCTAGGCACATCAACATAATAAAAAATAACATTAGATAAAGTAGTAAAAATAACAATTGTCCCTAAAATCACAACTAAAGTCTTAGCATTATTTATAATTGAAGTCTTAATTAAACTAGTAAACTTTAATCTATTATTATGAATACTAATATTGCCCTTATCTAAAACCCTATAATTAAATAAATAAACTATAAAATTAGAAATATATATACTAACTAAAATAAATATCCCTAAGTTAACATTAGAAAGCATCAAAGCCCCAACACTTCCTACAACAAACATAGGATTAGGGAAAAAAGTAACCGCCATCATCACCTCAGCATCCTTTAAACTAATGTCACCACTTTCTAGTAATTTACTTATATATTTAGCATTACTAGGAAGCCCAGAAAACAAAGAAAGAAAAATTAAGTAACTATATTTAAACCTAAAAATCCTATTTAAAAAATAAACATATCCATAATTTATAAGTGCATCTGCCAAAATAAAAAACGGAAATAAACTAGGCAAAACATTAGTAAGAAAAACACTTACACTATAATTAACTGAATCCATAATTAAATTAGGATTAGATAAAAACACTATAATCATTAAACTAAAAAACAATAAAATAAAACTACTTTTAATAAATTTAATCATAATTTCACACTCACTATGTTATAATAAAATATATAGAGGAGACAAAGATGACTAATAAAATATATGTAAATATAAAGAAATTTATAAAAGAAAACTATAAGTTTTTAATAGTATACGCTGTTATTTTATTACTTTTTACAGTAAGTTTAGATTATGAAATATACACCCCAGGAAGTTTAAGTAATTTAGATAAAAGAATAGAAGTTGAAAATGGATATGAAAGCGAAGGTTCATTTAATCTAACATATGTAAGTGCAAAAAAAGGAACGATACCATTTATATTATTAAGTTACATAATACCTTCTTGGGATTTGGTAAGTATTGATGATGTAAGAATAGAAAATGAAGACTATGAAGACATTTTAGAAAGAGGAAAAATAGACTTAGAAAGCGTAAACGAAAACGCAATCGCAGTAGCTTTTGAAAATGCTAATTTAGATTATGAAATAACTAGAAACGAACTAAAAGTCTATTATGTATTTGAAAATGCCAAAACTAACCTTAAAGTAGGAGACACAATATTAGAAGTAGAAGGACAAAAAGTTACAAGTACAGAAGACTTAAATAAAATATTTGAAAATAGAAATGTAGGAGATGAAGTAACTTTCAAAATAGAAAGAGACGGAAAAATCCTAGAAAGAAAAGGAACATTATATCAAGAAGAAGATGAAGACAGAAAAATAATAGGATTATATCTTACTAATGTAATAAAAGTTAAAACAAATAGAAATATAGAATTTAACTATAAAGGAAATGAAAGTGGCGCATCAGGTGGACTTATGAGTACTCTTGAAATATATAATAGAATTACTGAAAATGACATAACAAAAGGCTTAAAAATCGCAGGAACTGGTACAATTAAACTTGACGGTACAGTTGGTGAAATAGGTGGAGTAAAATATAAACTTGCAGGCGCTGTAAAAAAGAAAGCAGATGCATTCATAGTTCCTACAGGAAATTATGAAGAAGCACTTGAAATTAAAGAAAAAATGGGATATGATATAACCCTAATAGAAGCCAAAACTTTTAAACAAGTTTTAGAAAGTCTAGAGGAGTTAGGGGAGTAAAAAATGTTAAAAAAATTTATATTAAAAAAATTAGAAAAAACAAAAACATATGATCCAAGAGTTCTTATTCTTTCAAGAATTGGTGTATATAGTTCTGAATCACAAAAAATAGAATATACAAAAAGATATGTTTTCACAGGACCATTTAACGATGGAGAAAGAACTTATTATCAAATTTTCCCATCAATGGAGCCATTCTATGATTATGGAGAAGATTCACTAATTTTTCTTGAAAGTC
>CAOJDZ010000130.1 GCA_948433815.1 uncultured Clostridia bacterium | reverse complement strand
AATCTTGATTGGTAATGAAACAAAAGATATACTAGCTGTATTTTTAAAATCTATTCTAATATGCTCTATTTTAGAATATTTCACATCTTACTTAATGGAAAAATTATTTAAAGCTAGATGGTGGGATTATTCAAAAAGAAAATATAACATAAACGGAAGAATATGTTTAGAAACAATGATACCTTTTGGACTTCTTGGATCTATTGTAATTTATATAATTCATCCAAGTATCCAAAAACTTGCAAGTTTTATTCCTAAACAAATAATGCTAATCTTAATAAGTATAATATTTATCTTATTTATAATAGACGTAATTATTTCATTTAACATCATGAACAAAATAAAAAAAGAAATCAAGAAACAAAAATTAGATAACACTGAATTAATAAAAAAGAAAATAATAACCTGGTTAGATTCTAACTCTAAAATTTATAAACATATAAAAAATGCATTTCCTAAATTTAAAATAATAAAAGTAGCAAAGGTGAAGAAGAATGACTAATTTATTTAACTATGTAGAAAAGTATGGAGATAAAACTTTTAAAGAGAAAAAATTTAATGACATAGATAACATTGTTTTCTCTACTTTATCATACTTAAACTTCACTAGCACTAGTATAAATAAAAGTAAATACACATTAGAATTAATTGGAAAAGAATATATAAACAAGAACAAATATAGAAAAATAAAAAAAATAGGAACTGCTCAAAAAACAGCATATAAATTACTTAATTTAATGATTAAAAAAGAAAGATATAAAAATATAATACTTTCTGATTATGTATATAATACTAATAAAAATATGCAATTTAGTGCTATTACATTTAATATTTCAAAAAGATTAAAATATATTTGTTTTGAAGGAACAGATGAAAAGATAGGTGGCTGGAAAGAAGACTGCGAAATGTCATGCATGTTTCCTGTGCCTTCGCAAGTTGAAGCAGTGGAATATGTTAATAAACATGTTAATATTCTAGGACCTAAAGTAATAATCGGTGGACACTCAAAAGGTGGAAACCTAGCACTTGTTTCATCTATGTTTATAGACTCTTATAAAAGATTTAAAATTAAAAAAATATATAATAATGATGGCCCAGGTTTAAGAAATACAGAATTTAATACAGATATCTATAGAAAAATAAAAAGTAAGTATATACATATAATTCCTAATTCAAGTATAATTGGTGTGTTATTAAATAACGAAAATAACAAAGTAGTAAAATCAAATAAAAAGAATTTTTTATGCCATGACATGACTACATGGGAAATCAAAAATGATGAATTTATTCCGAGTACTTTATCATTAAAAAGTAAAAAAATAGAACAAAATATATTATCTTGGGTAAATATTAATGATGACAATAAAATAAATATGATAATAAAAGATATATTCCAAATTATGGAAGATTACAATATAGAAGATACTTTAAAACTAAAAAAATTTAAAAACATAATAAGAGTAACTAGAAGACTAAAACACATGAATAAAGAGTCTAAAAGATTATTATTAGAATTAGTAAAACAGTAGAAATTTATCTACAGTTTTTTTCTACATATACTAAAAAACATTTGACAAATATTTTTAAATTTCATAAAATGTAAAAGTATTTAGGAAATATTAATATAGTTTAACTCGATAGTAAACTTCATATCGTAAAAGATATGTTTTTATTTCCGCTAAAAGAAAGAGGTAAAAAGATGAATAAAGAAAACATACTAGGAACAGAAAAAGTTAAAAAACTAATTTTAAAATTTTCAATACCATGTATAATATCAATGTTAGTAAACTCACTTTATAACATTGTAGACCAAATATTTATAGGTCATGGTGTAGGAATGCTTGGAAATGGAGCTACTAATGTAGTATTCCCGATAACTGTAGTAGCGCTTGCTTTTTCATTAATGTTTGGAGATGGAACAAGTGCATTCTTAAGTTTAAAACTTGGAGAAAATAAAACTGATGAGGCTGCCAAAGGTGTAGGAAATGGTATAGTTTTAACACTAATATTTGCAATAATATTTACTTTATTAACACTAATATTTTTACCAGATCTTCTAAATTTGTTCGGGTGCACTGATGCTTTAAGAGAATACGCTACTGATTATGGAAAAGTAATTGCATATGGTCTACCATTTGTAATAATGGGAACAGCATTAAACTCAATAATAAGAGCCGATGGAAATCCAAAATATTCAAGTATAACTATGATTTTAGGCGCAGTATTAAATATAATATTAGATCCTATATTTATATTTGTATTTGATATGGGAGTAACTGGAGCCGCTCTTGCAACTATCCTAAGCCAATTTATCACATTTTTATTAAACCTAATATATATAAGAAAATTTAAATCTATCAAAATAACTAAAGAAACTTTTAAATTAAATTTTAAAATCTCTAAAACAATAACAGCACTTGGTATAAGTAGTTTCATAACTCAAATGAGTATAGTTATAGTAATCGCAGTACAAAACAACTTATTAGGGGGTTATGGAGGTCTAACAAAATATGGAAGTGAAATTCCTATAACTGTATTTGGAATAGTAATGAAAATAAGTCAAATACTATATAGTATAATCATAGGATTATCAGTAGGTGCCCAACCAATATTTGGGTATAACTATGGAGCAAAAAAATATGATAGAGTAAAAGAAACATTAAAAATAGTTTTAGGTACAAGTTTAATAATAACTTTAATATCATTTATATTATTTCAAACTATACCAGATAAATTAATTTTATTATTTGGTAATGGTGATGCAAACTACATTGACTTTGCATGTCTTACATTTAGAATATATTTAATGTTAGTAATATGTAATGGAATCCAAATAGCCGCTGGAATATTCTTTCAATCAATAGGCAAAAGTACAAAAAGTGCTATTTTATCATTATCAAGACAAATACTTTTATTAATACCTGCAATGTTTATATTGGGTCATTTCTTTGATTTAAAAGGGCTTCTTTATGCTGGACCAGTCGCAGACGGAATTGCATTTCTTCTAGCGTTCATCTTTATATTAAAAGAAACTAAAGACTTAAATAAACAAATAAACTTTAACGTAGAACCAAAACCAAATCCAAGCGAAATGCCATCAAATGATAAAAAAATCATAATAACTATAGGAAGAGAATATGGATCTGGTGGAAGATATATTGGTAAGTTAGTCGCAGAAAAACATAATATTAAACTATATGATAAAGAATTCATTTCCCATGTCGCTGCTTCTTCAGGACTATCAGAAGAATACATAGAAAGTATAGAACAAAAAAGAAGCGCTCTAGACATCATTAACAGTGGTTATTATGGAGGATTATCAAATAGTGATAAACTATTCATAAAAGAA
>CAOJDZ010000129.1 GCA_948433815.1 uncultured Clostridia bacterium | reverse complement strand
TATTATTAATTTTTAATTTATGCATTTATTTACCTGTTTTTTAGGTTTTTATTTGTTAAAATATAGTTTGTGTAGAATAACTTTTTTGTCTTATAGGAAATTTTATCGTATCATGAAATTTGTGAAATAATGGAAATATATTTGACTACAAAACATCTGTTTGATACAATTTGATTAAGGTAGAAGTTACTAAATTTTAAAAGAATAAGATTTCCTTATAAAAAGATTAATAGTAGAAAATGAAACATACCCTAGCGACTAGGGGAATATAAGCCTGTGGAGAAAGTAGATAACGAAGTCTAAGAAGCAGGAAACCAAACTTGTGAAGGTTTGGGGTGAGTTAATACGTAGTTTTAATTTACTTTTGTTCAAGGAGAGATAAAAATGAAAATAAGTGTTTTTAGTCTTGGAGGACTAAATGAAAATGGTAAGAATTTATATGTAGTAGAGATAAATGATAAGATTTTGGTTTTTGACTGTGGTTTAAAGTATGCTTCTGATAAGATGTATGGGGTTGATTATATTATTCCTGATTTTTCTTATTTAGTAGAGAATAAAGATAGAATTTTAGGTGTTTTTGTAAGTCATGCTCATTATGAAAATATAGGAAGTTTAAATGATTTAGTCAAGGCAATACCTGACGTGCATATTTATGCGACTAATTATGCTGCGAAAGTTATATTAATTGAAAGTGAAGAAGCAAGTGTTAAAATTAATAATTTACATATAATTAAACCTCATAAAAAATTAGATTTTAAAGATTTTAGTGTTTTTCCATTTAGTGTTACGCATTCAGCACCAGAGAGTGTAGGGTATTCAATAAATACGCCTAATGGAAGTGTAGTTTATATGGCTGATTATGTAGTTGATTCTACTAGTCATGGACATTATGATATGGATTTAGGTAAACTTGCTTATATAGGTAAACAAGGTGTTTTACTTTTAATGAATGAAAGTGTATTTTCTGAAAAGAAAGGATTTACAAGTCCTAATCATAAATTAGAAAAATATTTTAAAGATGTTGTGGAGAAGAGTGACGGAAGAATAATTTTTAGTATTTTACCACTTCATATTTTAACTATTCAAAATATATTTGATGCTTTAAAAGATACAGGAAGAAAAGCAGTTATTATGGGAAAATATTTACATAATATAGTAGATATGGCTATTAATGAAGGGTACTTGGATGTAGATAAAAAAATAATTGGAGATTTATCTAATTTAAGAGATGATAATTCAGTTATATTTGTAAGTAATGATAGAGAGATGCCTTACTATAATTTGTCTAGAATTGTTAATGGGTATGATAAATATATAACTTTAAAGAAAACAGATACTATTTGTTTTGCTGACCCTAGTTATGATATGATTGAACTTACTAGTGTTAAACTTAAAAATGATATAGCACAAGCGGGAGCTAGTATTTGTGATGTTCCAAAAGATAAGAGTGTTAGACTTCATGCTTCTAGTGAAGATTTGATGCTTATGGTAAAACTATTTAATCCTAAATATTATATGCCTATTAAGGGAGAGTACCGCTATCAGGTTAAGAATGCTGATTTGGCTATGGAAGTTGGTATGTCAAAAGATAATGTTATTTTGAAAGAGAATGGGGATGTTGTTACATTTGTTGACGGAGAACTTAAGGAAGACTTTAATCATATTCATGTAGATGATATTTTAATTGATGGAAAAAGTAGTAATGATGTTGGAGAACTTGTTTTAAAAGATAGAGAAATGCTTGGTAATAATGGGCTTATTTTGATAAGCGCTACTGTTGATAAGAGGAATAAGAAAATAAAAAATGGTCCTGAGGTTTTAACAAGAGGGTTTATATATGTTAAGGATAATTTAGATGTCATTGAAGAGATAAAGTCAAAGAGTTTAGAAATTATAAAAAATAATACACATAATGGAAAGTATGCTGATTATGCTAAGATAAGAACTGAGATTAGAGATGAAGTTGGTACTTTTCTTTATAAAAAGACTGAGAGTAAGCCAGTTATTCTTACTGTTATTCAAGAAATGTAGGTGTATTAATGATATATTTAGATTATAGTGCGACAACTCCAGTATTAGATGAAGTGCTTGATTCTTATATTAGAGTTACTAAGGATTTTATTGGGAATGCTAATTCTATACATAATTTAGGTGTTAAGTCAAAAGAATTAATGCTTCAGGCTACTAAACAAATAGCTAATTGTTTAGGTGTTTCTTTTAATGAAATAGTTTATACAAGTGGGGCTAGTGAATCAAATAGTACTGCGATTAAAGGTGTTGCTTATAAATACAAAAATCGTGGTAAACATATTATTACTACGCTTCTTGAACATAAGAGTGTTCTTGAGACTATGGATTTTTTGGAGACACAAGGGTTTGAGATTAGTTATTGTCCTTTAAATTCAGATGGAAGTGTTAATGTAATTGAACTAGAAAAACTTATACGTGAAGATACTATATTAGTAAGTGTGTGTGCAGTTAATAGTGAGGTTGGTTTTAAGGCACCACTCAAAACTATAAGACAAGTTATTAATAAGAAGAATAAAAAAGTAATTTTTCACAGTGATATGACTCAGGCATTAGGTAAATGTAAAATTGATCTTTCAGTAGTTGATCTCGCAAGTTTTAGTGCTCATAAAATATATGCACCTAAAGGAATTGGTCTTTTATATAAAAAGTTAGGATTAGAGATAGAACCATTAATTTATGGATTTACTGAAAATTGTCCTTTTAGAGGTGGAACTCCCGCACTTCCTTTGATAGTAAGTTTTTCTAAAGGTGTTAGAATTGCTACTGAGAATTTAGAAAATAATATAAAAACTGTAGAAAAACTTAATAAAATGTTAAGACGTGAATTTGAAAAGATGGATGTGCATATTAATTCTAATAATACATGTGTCCCTCAAATATTTAATTTAAGTTTGATAAAAATAAAGAGTGAAACTTTTGTAAGAGCATTAGAAAAATATGGTGTTTTTATTAGTACAACAACGGCATGTTCTAGTTTGGAATCTAGTACAGTATTAAAAGCACTTTATGATGATAAAGATATTAATACTACAAGTATACGTATTAGTGTAAGTCCTTTTACTACAGAGAAAGAGATTAAGGAATTTATTAATATTTTTTATAAAACATATGATGAGTTACTTTTAAAGAAGTAGTTATTTTAGGAAGGTATTAGCCTTCTTTTATTAAATAATTGTGTTTTTATTACGAAAAAGTTCCGTAAACGGAAAAAATTCGTAATGGGATGATTGACTAAATGTAAGAGAATTGATATACTTATTACGAAAAAGTTCCGTAAACGGAAAAAATTCGTAATGGAGGGAATATGGAGATTAAGAGAGATTTT
>CAOJDZ010000128.1 GCA_948433815.1 uncultured Clostridia bacterium | reverse complement strand
AATAACAGAGGTGATTGTCATGGAATTAAAAGAAAAGTTAACAATTCTTGCTGACTCTGCCAAATATGATGTTTCTTGTTCATCTAGTGGAAGTAATAGGAAGTCTAAAAAGGGTGAAATAGGTAATGTTGCATCTTATGGAATATGTCATTCTTTTGCTTCTGATGGTAGATGTATTTCTCTTCTTAAAATTTTAATGACTAATTCTTGTATCTATGATTGTAAGTATTGTTTAAATAGAAAAAGTAATAATGTTAAAAGAGCTATTTTTACTCCTGAAGAAATATGTGAAGTTACAATGAATTTTTATAGGCGCAATTATATAGAGGGTTTATTTTTAAGTTCTGGAATAATAAAGAGTCCTGATTATACTATGGAACTCATGATTAGAACTATTTCAATGCTTAGAAATAAATATCATTTTGGAGGCTATATACATGCTAAGGCTATACCTGGTGCTAGCGAAAAACTTTTAAACGATTTAGGAAAACTTGTTGATAGACTTAGCGCTAATATAGAACTCCCTACTCAAGATGGACTTAAGTTACTGGCTCCTAATAAAAATCAAGATGAAGTGGGTAATATTATGAGTTATGTGAAAAGTAACAGAAGTAAACGCTATGTTCCAGCTGGGCAAAGTACTCAAATGATAATAGGGGCAACTAAAGAAACAGATTATGAAATAATGAGAAAAAGTGAGTCAATGTATGATAAGTTTGATTTAAAACGTGTTTTTTATTCAGCATATGTACCAGTAAATAAAGATAATTTATTACCCTCTTTAGAAAAACCTCCTCTTAAAAGAGAGAATAGACTTTATCAAGCTGATTGGTTACTTAGATATTACAACTTTAAAGTTGATGATTTATTAGATAAGAATAATCCTAATTTCAATGTGCTAATAGATCCAAAAGCAGATTATGCTTTAAGGCATTTAGAAGATTATCCAAAAGAAATAAATAATTGTTCATATTATGATTTATTAAAAATTCCAGGTATAGGTGTTACATCGGCGAAAAGAATAGTTACTAGTAGACGTAATTTTACAATTAAATTTGAAGATTTAAAAAGAATGGGTGTTGTTTTGAAAAGAGCAAAATACTTTATTACTTGTGATGGAAAATATTTTGTTGATTTTAATTTATTTAGAAAAGATTATATACAGAATAATTTGATTTTGGAGGAAAGTGCTTTACAAAGAAATAGTGTAATTCAACTAAGTTTATTTAATGAATAAGGTGTATATTTATGATGGTGATTTTTTAAGTCTTCTTAATTTAATTTATTATTTAATTGATAAAAATATAAAACCAAGTAATATTAAGGATGAAGATTATACTCCAAATTTATTTGAAGAGGTAATTAAATTAAATGTTTCAAATTATAATACTATAGAAAAATATGCTTTAAATCTTGGGTATTCTATTTTAAGAATTATTTATTATGTTTATTTATCTAATAATGAAAATAAAGAATTAATTTTGTATTATTTTTGTTTAAATGAAAGAAAATATAAGAGTAAGATTATTTATAGAAGAGATTTAAAATGTGTTAGTGAGGTGTTAAGAATTTCAGAATATGTATCTCATGAAAATCATAAATATAAAGGTTTTGTAAGATTTAAAGAATTAAAAAATAAAGTTTTATATGCAGAAATAGAACCAGTTAATAATATTTTATTTTTAATATCTGAGCATTTTGCTAAGAGGTTAAGTAGTGAATACTTTATTATAAAGGATGTTAAAAGAAATATTATTAGTATTTATGATAAAAAAGAATTTACCATAGTTATGGATGATGAATTTGTATTAGCAACTGATAAGTTAAGTGAAAACGAAAATTTAGTAGTTGATTTATGGAAAGTTTTTTATAAAACTATTGGAATTAGTGAGAGAAAGAATGATAGATGTAGACAGAACTTTATGCCTAAAAGATATTGGAAATATATAGTAGAGGTGAGTGATGAATTATGAAAAGAATAGTTAGTGGTGAAGTTTTAAAAGAAAAGATGCTTGAAGCTATTAATTTATTATGTGATACAGTTAAATGTACTTTAGGACCAAAAGGGTCTAATGTTATTATTGATCATTCTAACTTTAGTCCTTTTATTACAAATGATGGAGTTACCATAGCTGAAAGTATTGAAAGTGATGATGAAGTAATTAATGTAATTCTTGAACTTGCTAAGGAAGCATCTATTGTGACTAATAAAACTGTGGGAGATGGAACGACTACAACTTTAGTAATACTTCAAAGCCTTTTTAATTTAAGTATGGATTTAGTTAATAAAGGAGAAAATCCTATAGTAATAAAAAAACAATTATATGAAGTTCTAGATAAGATAAAAAGTGCTTTAGAGAAAGAGAAAAGACCGGTTAATGATGAAATTATTTATAATGTTGCTAGGATTGCTTCTGGAGACGAGGAAATTGCTAAAGTAGTGAGTGATGCTTTTGTGAAAATTCCATATAAGGAAGCGGTTAGTGTAAAAGAAGTAGAAGAAGTAGGGGTAAATATTAATTATTTTAGTGGATATAAGTTTCAAAGTGTCTTAGCATCTCCCTTATTATTAAAAGATCAAACAAATATAAAATTTGATGATAGTTTAGTGTTAATTATTGATAGTGAATTAGTTGATATAGAGAGTATAAGTGTTATTTTAAATGAAGTTTTTAAAACTAATAAAAGTTTGGTGATAATTGCTAATGATTTCTCTGATGCCCTTGTGAATGAGATAACTTCTTATGTTTTAAATGATAATTTAAAATGTTTATTAATTAAAATATCTGATTATGGAGAAAGACTTAGGAGTATAGAAAAAGATTTAGAAATAATAAGTGGGGCAAAAATTGTAAATAATGAAGCTCTTATTAATGTACAATCTTTAGGTCATATAAAAGGAATTTTTGTTAATAAAGAAGAAATTAGAATAGAATTTGATAGTAATGATATTATAAAAGGTTATGTGTCAAATATATTAGATGAAGTTAAAAATATAGATGAAGAATATGTTAAAGAATTTAATATGCAGAGAATTTCTATGTTTAATAATGGAACAGCACAGATTTCAATAGGTGGATATACCAAAACTGAACTTAGAGAAAAAAGAATGCGTTTAGATGATGCTCTTTGTGCTGTTTATTCATCTGGTGAAGGTGTTTTAATAGGTGGCGGAGTTACTTTATTAAAAGTTTCTAGTTTATTAAATGAAAATAATATGGTAGAAAAAATATGGAAAGAGTCGTTAAAAAAACCATTTAAGCAATTAATGGATAATACAGGTTTAGATTATAAAAATGTTATAGGAAGTATAGAACAAGAACAGTATAATTTAATTTATAATGTATATGAAGATTGCTATGAAGAAGCAG
>CAOJDZ010000127.1 GCA_948433815.1 uncultured Clostridia bacterium | reverse complement strand
ATATTAAAAATTATAAATATTAGTTTTTTAAATGTTGTGATTATTAATTTTATTTTTACTTTTATTATTATATTTATTATTTATATAGTTATTATGAAACAATATAAATATATAAAAGAAATGAATGTAGTTAAAGTTTTAGAAGAATTTTAATTATTATTTTTTAATGAAAATTTTTATATTATGGATTTTACAGATTTTTAAAAAAGTAGAAAGCGAAATGTTTCTAGTTCCATATTCATAACCTTCAATTGTTTTTTTGCTACGTTTTATTGATTTTGCAAAATCACTTTGTGTAAGTTCCGTCCATTCACGTATAATTTTAATAATTTCTTTAGCATTATAATCATTACCATTTATTTGCATATTATTATAACTCCCTGCTGATTAACTTTTTACTTATTATTAAATTATACTATAAATAAATATATATTGTAAAAATTCTTGACTTTGGGTTTATATAATAAAATATTGTAATTTTTCTTTTCAAATTTCATATAATTTGATATAATGAATTTGTTATTGGTGATGGACCCGTAGCCAAGAGGCTAAGGCATGGGACTGCAACTCCCCGATCGCCGGTTCGACTCCGGCCGGGTCCTCCAAAATTGTTATAAAGTTCTCAATTATTTGAGAATTTTTAATTTTATTCTGAAAAGCTATTAGTATATTATGTTATTATTAAAATCTCCTTTCATTTTTAATTTATCATTAATATTATTAAAAATCAATAAAGAGAATATATGTTAATAAAATGGGCGCATGTTCCATTTGAAATTGGTAGAGTAATATTTATAAAAGATTAAAATTATTTATGAAAGGAGGATATATGAAAATTGGTAATAAGATGTTAGAATTAAGGAAGCAAAATAATATGAGTCAGGAACAACTAGCAGAAAAAATGAATGTTGCTAGACAAACAATAAGTAAATGGGAATTAGGTGAAACTTCTCCTGATCTTGAGCAATCAAAACGGTTATCTCAAATATTTAATGTGAGTCTTGATGATTTAGTAAATAATGAAATTAAAAATATTCTTTTTGCAAAAGTAAGTAATATGGAGAGATTAACTAAAGTGGTTATTAATATTTTAAAAATAATTTTAATAGTAATTTTTATATTAGTTACTGTGCTAGTTAGTAAAATCTTTTTTGAAGAGTATTTTTCTGTTGAACCTAATTCTTTAACTATAAGTTTTTTATGTGTAATTGATGACATAGAGTATTCATATAGAGTATTTCAAAGTTTTGAAAAGCCTAATATTTTACAAATTTATACTAGAGATAATAATTTAAATATAAATAGTAGTAAATATGATGATTATAATTGGTTAATAGAAGATATAAATAAAAATGTTGTTTCTCGTGGTGGGAAATGTTTTATTGAAAATTAGTAATTATTTTGAAATTTTTCTTTAATATTGTAGAAAGACTTTACATAATTCATATATAAGAGTATAGTACTTGTTTTGGAGGGAAGATTATGAGTAATTATAATAGTGTGGTAGTAAACGGTAAACAAGTAATTGGAGGCTACAAAGGTCTTTCAATTTCTAAAGAAGGTGTAAGAGAATTTAGTTCAGTTCCATCTAATTTTGTTAGTGACTATTCTTTGAAATGTTCTTCTAATCTTAGAAGCATGTATGGAACTTTATCGATTCCTAATGATTATACTGTTAGTTTTAATGTTAATAAAAGTGCTCTAAATGTTCTTAGTGGTGGGAGTATTGTTATAAAACATTTTGGTAGTAAAACATTTTCTTATATCATAGAATTTGATGCAAGTGTATGTTGGGCTTATTTTGTTTGTCCTCAGGCTTTAGCATTTTATGCTGACGAGATGAGTTTATCTGATTTGTCTTATGATAATTGTAAAGAAAAAATTACTAAAGCGATAAACGCAATTAAGCGTGATATGGAAATACGTGATTTAGGTGAATGTATGATAGACGACGTATTTAATATTATTATTGCTAGAGAACAAGAAATATTAACTTATTTAAGTGATTTAATTAATAGTGTAGATGAAGAAGAAAGAGAAACAATTAAAGGATTTTTGAGTAATTATGGAGTTTCTTTAGGAAGAGGAAAGATATTAACCGATTGTTAATATTTTTTTCTGTACTTTATATGTTTTTGAATATATAATAGTTGTTAATGGGGGAGTTTTTATGTTAGTAGAACAGTATAATGCAATGCATAGAGATTATTATTATAAATATTTAGAAAAAGATATAGATAGCACTCAATTAGAAAAATATTTTCAAACTAAAACTATGCAGAGATTAAAAGGTAAAGGTATGTTTTGTGGAATGGACTTTGTTCAAATGGCAAAATTGAAACCTAGAGAGTATTATTCTAGATTTGACCACTGTGTGAATCTTGGTTATGATGCTAGTGTTTGGGGGTATAAAGGACTTCCAGAACAACTTTCAGCTTTATTTCATGATGTTGGAACTTATTCTTTTGCACATGTTAATTCTTTTAAAAAAGGAGAAGGACTTACTCAAGAAAATGATGAAATGAGTGTTAAAGCAGTTTTAATGCAAGATAAAGAAATATTAGAATATTTATATCAAGATAGGATTTCCCTTGATGATGTTGTAGATTGTTCAAAGTATTCATTAATTGATAAACCTATACCTGCGTTATGTTTAGATAGGGCTGATGGAATTTTATCTACTTGTCTTTTTTGGGCTAAAACTCATAATTTTGAAGAAGTGAAAAACTTATTTGAAATGCAAGGATATGTTTCTAATTTAAACGGGACTACCTGGGATATTTTTAGTGATAGACTTAATGATGCTCATGAACATGGAGAAATGTGTATAGGGGATACTTATAACGCAGAAATTGAAGATTATTATAAAGCTATTAATTCTTATAGCAGTCTACTTCTTTCTAAAGAAAGCAGATATTTTATGGAAGTATTTGGAATGGTTTTAAATTACTATCAAGAGTTGGGTTTATTTACAGATAGAGATTTGTTTTATTTAGGTGAACAAGATATAGTTAATAGAATTTTATCAAGTAAATATAGCGATGTATGGACTGATTTTATTCATATGAGTAAAGTATGGTATGCGAAATCAGATAAAGGGCTTGTAGTTCTTTCTCAACCAAAGATAAGACAAGCAAATCCTCTCGTTTGGGGTCAAATGCAATTATGTGAATGCCATAGTATTTCAGGGGACTTTTATCAAGAATTAAATCCTTTATGGGATGATATTGAAAAAACTTATCAACCTTTAGTTGGAAATTTAAGTCATTCTACAACTAGAAAGTTATCAAAGTATAATAAAAAAACTTCTTAATTGAAGTTTTTTTAGTCTAAATTATTTATAGTATCTTTATAATTTTGGATCTTATCTTTTA
>CAOJDZ010000126.1 GCA_948433815.1 uncultured Clostridia bacterium | reverse complement strand
TAAACTATTCATAAAAGAAAGTGAAACAATAAAAGAAATCGCTTCAAAAGAATCATGTATAATAATCGGAAGATGTGCAGACTTTATATTAAAAGATAAAAAAGATGTTATTAAAATATTTATATATAGTAGTATGGAAGACAAAATAAAAAGAGCAACCACTTACTATGGACTAAAAAAACAAGAAGCAGAAAAAGAAATCAAAAGAATTAACAAACTAAGAGGTAATCACTATAAACATTACACAAATAATGAATGGAATAATCCTGAAAACTATGATTTATGTATTAACAGTGACATTTTTGGTGTAGATTTAACTGCCGATTTAATATGTGAATTAGTAAATAAAAGAATAAAGTAATCAGAAATGATTACTTTTTATGTTATAATTTAAACTAGGTGAAAAGATGAAAAGAAAAACATTAAAAATATTTATAATATTAATAATAATCGCATCTATATTTTCGTTAATAGGTCTAGGAATAAACTTTTATGTAATAAATACTACCAAAGATCAAATAGTAACTTACGAAGATTTAAAAGGAATAGATGATATAGATTGTATACTTGTTTTAGGCGCAGGAATTAGAAATAATAATCCAAGCCCTATGTTAGAAACAAGACTAATAGAAGGAATAAACCTATATAATGAAGGAATATCAAATAAACTTTTAATGAGTGGAGACCACGGTCAAGATAATTATGATGAAGTTAATGTTATGAAAAGATACGCTTTAGAAAAAGGAATAAATTCTGAAGATATATTTATGGACCATGCAGGATTCTCAACTTATGACAGTGTTTATCGTGCTAAAAAAATATTTGGAGCAAAAAAAATAATAATCGTAACACAAAAATATCATCTCTACAGGGCACTTTATATAGCCAATGAACTTGGAATAGAAGCATATGGAATAAACAGTGATCCAAGGAGTTATGTGGGCCAATTTAAAAGAGAAGTAAGAGAAATACTCGCAAGAAATAAAGACTTTATAAAAGCAAAAATAAAACCTGAACCAACTTATTTAGGAGAACCTATACCAGTAAGTGGAAATGGGGATATAACTAACGATAAATAAAGAAAAGAACAAGTTGTAATTGCCTATTCTATTTGATAAAATTAAACAAAAGAGGTAGGCAGTAATTATGAAAAATAGAAAAGAATTAAAACAAATATCAAAAAATAATATAAAATCTCATTATTTTAGAAATGTAATATTCGTTTTTATATGTACTATTCTTCTATCAGGAGGTTTCACTTATACTTCAAAAAATATATTAGAAATTGAAACACCTTCAGAAACTATAAATGAAATAATTCTAAACAATGAAAAAATAAGTAACAGTGAAATAATAGATGAACTTCTAAAAAAAGCAGACATAAGAAAAGAAATAGAAAACAAATTAAGTCATAAATATTATGATGGAATATTTTCTGTATTTTTTAACGAAATAACTTCGAGTGGTTCTCTAACTTTCGGGTTAATAAATGGATTAAATAAACTTGTATTTGAAGAAAAAATCGCTGTAGGTGTAGTTATAATAATTGGAAACATATTATTATTTATATTTAGTACACTATTTATTAAAGTAATAGAAATAAGTAAAAATAGATACTTTCTAGAACAAAGAAGATATAAAGACACTAAAATAGATAAACTATTTTTCCCATATAAAATTAAAAAAACATTACACTTATCTTATATATTATTTATAAAATCACTTTATGAATTATTATGGTCTTTCACTATAATAGGAATATTTATAAAACATTATGAATACAAAATGATTCCATATATACTCGCAGAAAATCCTAACTTTCAAAAGAATTAACAAATGGAGAAAAATTAAATCTATTTAAATTAGACTTATCTCTTTTAGGATGGATAATCTTAAAAGCATTAACATTCAATCTAAGTGGAATATTCTATTCTGATATATACATAGAATCTTTATACGCAGAAATTTATATGAATTTAAGAAGTAAAGAAAAGAAAGAACTTTTAAATGATAAACTTTTAGATATAAAAGAATCTATAGAAAGTTCTTATCCAGAAGATCAATTTAGTATAATCCCAGATAAAAAATATAAATGGTATAAACTAGATTATAATAAGAGTTATTCTTTTGAATCATACATACTATTCTTTATAAGTTTTGCTTTTATTGGTTGGTTTTGGGAAGTATTTCATCACTTTATAAATCATGGAACATTTGTAAACAGAGGAACTATGCATGGTCCCTGGTTGCCAATATATGGATGGGGAGGAATAATGATTTTATTCTTCTTAAAAAGATTTAGAGATAAACCGTTTAAATTATTCATATCATCATTTCTACTTTGTGGAACAGTAGAATATATAACAGCATGGTATTTAGAAACATTTAATAACCTTAAATATTGGGATTACACTGGATACTTTTTAAATATTCATGGAAGAGTTTGCTTAGAAGCATTATTACTTTTTGGTATAGGTGGTTGTGGATTTGTTTATATATTAGCTCCACTTTTTGATAACTTATATAAAAAACTAAAACCCAAATTAAAAACTACACTTTGTATTATTTTAGTAATACTATTTAGTATAGATTTTATCTATTCATCAATAGTTCCTAATACAGGAAAAGGAATATCACAAGAATATCGAAAATAACTAATACCTTAAAATCAAAGGAAAATTTTAGATATTATTAGTATAGAAAAGTAACATAAAACGGAAGAATTATTTTATGAAAAAATCAATAATGATGAAGATTTGCGTCTAAGATAATTTATAAGTATAAATTGAAAGGAGTAATAATGAAATTAAAGAAAGAAATTAATTTTAATTATAAAAATTATAGCTTTTTAGAAATATTACAAATATTTTTATTAAGCATAATAATCTTATGTATAATTGCGATCTTTCCTTTTAGTTTAATTGTTTGTATTTTTGTAGATGATTTTTTTGATAAGGTAGTTCCATATATTTTTATAATAATGTTTATATCTGGTTTTCTTTTTCTTATTAATTTATATTTACCATTTAAATTAAAAAGTAAGAGAAAGTCAAAAAAAATTTTGTTAACTGAGAAATATAAACTTTGTAATTATCGAAAAGAACAATTAACAAGTTTTATAACTTGGCGAATATGAAAATAAAACATATTATTATAAGAAAACTATCAAGGAGATATAATAGGAATATATGATAGTAACTATAACCAAATAGTAAGTTATACACATGATTTATAGAAAATATTATATCAATAGAATATAAAAGTGATAATAATATAGGAAAAATAAATCCATAGGGATATAGAAGTTATTCCTATGATAAAGAAACCAAATTATAATTAATATTAAAATTAAGAAAATGGCGAAGTGATATTTATGAAAATG
>CAOJDZ010000125.1 GCA_948433815.1 uncultured Clostridia bacterium | reverse complement strand
AAAAAAATTAATTATATAAATGATAAGTATCTTCTTAATAGTAAAAATGTGTATTATGCGGTTATACCTGATAAGGCTTATTATTTAGAAGATGATAAATATTTAAAAATGGATTATGATTATATTTTCTCTAAATTAAATAAAGAGTTAGATTTGGATTATATAAATGTTGTACCTACATTAAAAATGGAAGACTATTATAAGACTGATATTCATATTAAACAGGATAGTTATTTTGATATGATAAAGGAGTTAGATAAGTATTTAAAGTTTAATTATAAGAAAGTTAATTATGAAAAACGAGTTTATTATAATTTTTATGGGGCATCTTATTCTAAAGTATATAAAAGTTTTCCATCAGAAACTATAGTTTATTTATATAATAACATTTATGAAAATGTTCAAGTAAATCATTTAGAGTTTGGAAATAAACCTATTTATGATACTGAAAAATTAGGGGAAGTGGACTCTTATAATGTATTTTTAAGTGGACCTAGTAGTTTGATAGAAATAGTAAATGATGATGAAGTGTTAGATAAAGAACTTATAGTATTTAGAGATTCATTTGGAAGTAGTTTAGTTCCTTTACTTGTACCTTTTTATAAAAAAATAACTCTTATTGATTTAAGATATATCACTATGGATAAGGCAGCAGAATATGTGGATTTTGAAGATAAAGATGTATTATTTTTATATAGTACTTTGATAGTTAATACTAGCAATTTGTTAAAAGTTAATCTCCATGAATAAATGTTTTCTATTGTAATAAAGTTATATATATGATAGAATATTATTCGTAAATTGTTAAAAAAGGACAAGATAAATAATATATGTTTTATAGAGAGTTGACGGTAGGTGAAAGTCAATAAATATAGTTATTTGTTACTACCTTTTTAGAGAGATTAAAAATCTACGTGTTAAGGCGTTAAACTTATAAAGAGAAAAGGCGAGGATGGTACCGTGCCAAATTTAAGCACTCCTTAATGGGGTGTTTTTTTGTTAGAAGGGGGCCAATTATGGACTTGAAGAAAATTGATAAAGAAATTAATAGATTAGTAATAGAGAAGCATCTTCTTTCAGAGAGTATGAAACGAACGAAAAACGAGGAAGAGAAGAAAGAGATTAAGAAAAGGTTAATTAGGATTAATGCTGAGATTAGAAGAACTAAGTTAAAGTATGATCAAGTTGAAGAAAAGACTGAAGAAGTTAAAGTAGAAGAATAATCTATTAAAATTTTTGGTTTTGGAGAATAGAAATATAATATTGAGAGGAAGATAAAAATGATTAATTTTAAAGAAGATAAAGAATTAAATATAATAAATCATAGTTGTGCTCATTTGATGGCACAGGCTATAAAACACCTATATCCAAATGCTTTATTTTGGGTAGGACCTGTAGTTGAAGAAGGGTTTTATTATGATTTTGATTTAGGCGAAGATGTAATTCGTGAAGAAAGTTTAGAAGCAATTGAACGTGAGATGAAAAAAATTGCTAAAGATGGAAAAAGAATTTATAGGGAAGAAATAAGTAAAGAAGAGGCTTTAGAGAGATTTAAAAACGACCCTTATAAAATAGATTTAATTAGTAGAATGAATGAAGAGGATACTGTTATATCTTGTTATACTCAAGGAGATTTTACAGATTTATGTAGAGGACCACATGTAGAGAGTGTAAAAGAGTTAAAGTATTTTAAATTAGTTAAATTTTCAGGAGCTTACTGGAAGGGTGACTCTAATAATAAGATGCTTCAAAGAATTTATGGAGTATGTTTTAAGACTGAAGAAGATTTAAATAACTATTTAGAAATGATGGAAGAAGCAAAGAAACGCGACCATAAGAAACTTGGAAAAGAATTAGATTTGTTTATGATTAGTGAATTTGGTCCAGGATTTCCTTTTTGGCTTCCAAAAGGTATGATTTTAAGAAATGAATTAGAAAATTTTTGGTATAGTGAGCATACAAAAGAAGGATATGAATTTATAAAAACTCCTACAATGCTTAATAGAGATTTGTGGGAGCTTAGTGGACACTGGAATAATTATAAAGATAATATGTATACTTCAAATATTGATGATGTTGAGTTTGCGATTAAGCCGATGAATTGTCCTGGAGGAATGTTAGTTTATAAAAATTCATTACATTCTTATAGAGATTTGCCAGTTAGATGTGGTGAGTTAGGGCTTGTTCATAGACATGAAGCAAGTGGAGCTTTAAATGGGTTATTTAGAGTTCGTTGTTTTACACAAGATGATGCTCATATATTTATGAGAGAAGATCAGATGGAAGAAGAGATAATTAAATTAATAGGATTTATAGATAGAATTTATAGTATATTTAAATTACCTTATACAATAGAGTTATCTACTAGACCAGAAGAAAAGTATATTGGAGAAATAGAGACTTGGAATAGGGCAGAAAAAATATTGGAAGATGCTTGTCGTAAATCAGGACGTGAGTGTAAGATAAATCCTGGCGATGGTGCTTTTTATGGACCTAAACTTGACTTTCATGTTACTGATTCATTAGGTCGCGAATGGCAATGTGGTACTATTCAATTAGATATGAATTTGCCTGAAAGATTTGATTTAACTTATGTAGATAAGGATGGAGAGAAGAAAAGGCCTATTATGCTTCATAGAGTTATTTTTGGTTCTGTTGAGAGATTTATAGGGATTTTGATTGAGCATTTCGCTGGCGCTTTTCCAGTATGGCTAGCACCTGTACAAGTAAATGTTATTCCAGTAAATAATGAATATCATTTGGAGTATGCTAAGGAATTGAAAAATAAATTAGAGTTAAACGGAATTAGAGTTTCGCTTGATGATAGAGAAGAGAAACTTGGATATAAAATGAGAGAAAGCGTTATTAAGAAGATTCCATATGCTCTTGTTATTGGTCAAAAAGAGGTTGATGATAAGACTGTGAGTTACCGTAAGTATGGTTCAGAAGAAACTATTAATGTTTCTTATGATGAATTTGTGACTTTAATTAAAGACGCTATTGAAAGTAAAGAATTATTGAAATAAGAGGCTTTTCTCTTATTTTTTGTTGTTAAAAAACTACATTGTAATTATTAAAGTACAAAAATGTTGACATGTTGTACAAAATATGCTATAATTTAAATCAGTTAATGGGGGTAAGATAAAATGAAAGGTAGATTTTTATTAGATTATTTAGATGAAAATAATTTTAAGAAGTTAGAGAGAAGTTTAAAGAAATATAATATGATGGCTTATAAGAAATTGATGTTTGATTTTTATCCTAGTTTAAGAAAAGGTGAATTTTTAGGAGAGTTAGTGTCAATTAATAAGCATGAAAGAACCGAAAGTTATGAATTACAACTTCCAACTGATAATCTATTTGTTAAAGTATATGGTAAAGTTAAATTAAGTTATAC